>JAJZCU010000235.1 GCA_021828935.1 Planctomycetota bacterium
GTAATGGGGGGTGGCCATCCTGGCCGCCATAGTGGGGGGTGGCCATCCTGGCCGCCATATCCCACGCATGCCAAGTATCAAATCTTATAGTGGACGCAACTACGCCGGGCTGGAAGCCCACCCCCCATAAGAAGCCCCCCAAAAAGCCCACCCCAAAATCTTATCTTTTTCCGTCGTATATTACGTTCCCCCGTCGTATCCGCGTCCATCCGCGTCATCCGCGGTTTCGATCAATGATCAACGATCAATGACCAATGATCAAAGATAATGAAGGTTCCTTATTTTCTGATCATTGATCATTAAGCGCCGCGCCCTCATTGATCATTGTCGCCGCGTTCGCCTGCGCCTGCGGCTGGGCGGCGCGACCCGCGGTCGCGGCTTTATGGGCGAGCGCTGCCGCGTCGCCATTTGCCCAATAGCTCTTTACCAGTTTGCATGGTAGAATAGCCAACAAGTTTCAGGCCGGGAGAACGACCCTGTGGGAACGCAGTGCCGCCCACAGGCCTGAGCAAGATTTTTCGGAGCTGCCGGCCAATGCCTGCCAAACCAGTGTTGAAAGAACGCCGTAAGCGTGCCAGGCGTCCATCCGTAAGACATGGCATGGCCGGGCTTGACCGGATTGCCCAGCGCACGGGCGTTTCCATTGGCACGGTCTCGCGTGTCCTTAGCGACAAGCCTATCCGCGTGGCGCCCGACACACGCGTGAAGATACGGGAGGTGGCCGAGGAACTGGGCTATCGCCCCAATCTTCTGGTTCGGGCCATCCAGAGCGGTAAAACGGGGATGATTGGCGTCATGGTGCCGCCGTTTGATTCCTACTGGGCGCAGATACTGTATGGCATCCACGACAGTTTAACTGAGCACGACCATGTGCCGCTGGTGCTCTGGGCGCAGCATCAACCAGGCCGCGATAAAAGCCCAGCCAGTGAACGCGGGGAAGACCTGGCGCAGATTTACCGCATGATAGATCGGCGCATTGATGGCGCGATTCTCTGGCCGTTTCCGGCCGTGCTGTATGCGGAACAGATGTCCAACATCGCTGAGCTTTCCACGCGTAATATTCCCATCGTCACGATAGATCACGAATTGGACCCGCAGCACAAGGCCAGTTTTGTCGGGATGGATGAGGCCATGGCCGGGGCGCTGGTGGCGCGGCATCTGCTTTCGCTGGGGCATCGCCGCCTGGGCCATTTTGCGGGGCGGCAGGTGCATTCGTGGGCGGTGGCGCGGCGGCGGGGCTTTGAAGATGCCGTCCGCCTGGCGGGAGATGCCACCTGCATTTCAGTGGAAGTGGCCGACGAGATCGCCGAAGTTCATGCGATGCAATTGTTGAACCAACATCCGCGCCCGACGGCGATTTTTGCAGCCACGGATCATATCGCCGAAGTGTGCTACCGAATGGCGGCGCAACTTGGGCTGGTCATTCCGCGGGACTTGTCGGTGGTTGGCTGCGGCGACCTGGATATTGCCTCTTGGCTGAATCCACCGTTGACCTCGGTGCGGCAGCAGCCGTACCAGATGGGTCGCCGGGCGGCGGAAATTGTTGTTAAAAGATCACTGAATGCCACCAGCATGCCGCCGATAAAAGAGTTGCTTCCACCGATGCTGGAGCTTCGCGGGTCGACGAGTGCGCCGTTGAAGTTAGCGTGACGTCTGTGGGGGGTGGGCTTTGATACTTCCTCCACTTTTATTGCGCCGCAGCGGCAAATGGCGCACAGCCGTTGAATGTCCGGTGGTGTTCATCAGGCCGGGCATGGCCTGTGCTCCATAGCCCTTTGGGCGTCCGAAAATAGCCAGGGGTGAAACCCCTGGGAACAAGGCGCGGGGTTTATTCCAAGTCCCGCAGGGACGAATGAACGCCCCAATGGCATTCACGCCAGCCTCTACCCCGCAGCCCTTTTGGCGTCGAAAGATGGCCACGGGTGCACCTGTGGAACGCACGCACGGCCGAACTGCGGTCCCCGAAATCCGGGCACAATAACGCATCAGAAATTCATCCGTCCCCAGGGGGACTACCAATTTATACGGCCTGGGCGACCAGGGATTTCATCCCTGGCTATTGTCAGGCCTCCAAGGGAGGCAACGGTACGCCCGTCCCGGTAAAGGCGCGTAACCACCCAGTATCCGTAAGCGGGGTAATGCCATATCGCCCTGTCTTGCGACAGTTGATAATTCGGCGATCATTAGCGGTAGAGATAGCCACCCCCCATTGAGGCGTTATGGGGGGCGGGCTTTATGGGGGTGGGCTTCCAGCCCGGCGCAGGTGCGTCAACTATAAGATTTGATACCTGGCATGCGTGCGATCCGGCGGCCAGGATGGCCACCCCCCATTGTCACGTCAACGCCAAGATTTGGTCCCAAACGGCATGCGTGGGATATGGCGGCCAGGATGGCCACCCCCCATTGTGGCCACCCCCCATTGCCCCCATGGGGGTGGCGCCACCAGGCCACGCGCCGGCGACTGAAAAAAATCCGGAGTTTTCCGCTTGATTGCCGTTGCGTTTGGCCCTTCACGGAAGAGAGTATTGGTATGCGTTTTCTTCAGTCAGGTTTTCATGCCGGCGGCTAATGTTGCAATCGCAACACGTCGCGGCGCCGCTTTCCTGCCCGGTTGGCAGGTGTTTATTCGCCCTCTGGGAGGGTAGGAGGAGTTTTTATGAAGGTTCGTTTCTCATTACTGCTGCTCGCCGCCGGGGCGACCGCAGTGTCGCTGGCGGCGGCCAGCCCGGCACGGGCGGCCGTCATCATCAGCGACAACTTCAGCGCCAACCCCAACGTCGCCAATCTCGCGGGAACCACTCCGGATGTGGCTGATCTGCCCGGTGGAACCTGGAGCGTTAGCTCTGGCACCACGGCGCAGACGGATGGGGCTTCCAATTCTACGTACTATGGTATCCCCAGCCCCTTGGCTTTCATATGGAATAACGGAAACAACGCCCCCGCCACCTCCGCCGACAACGGCGCGGCCACGATCTCTCTGGCCAGCAACGGCACCTATGTCGAGCCGACCCAACTACGGATTTCGGCGGACCTGTACACCAGTCCGGCGGGCCGCACGACGGCCACGGCGGGCCCGTCGGGCCTCATGATCGGCTTCTACGGCACAACACCCGCAACTTCGACTTCGGGTAATTCAATGGCTGGCTTCTCGGGCTTGGTTGTAGACAATGCCGGGAATGTGACGCTCGTAAACGATGGCACCGTTGGCCCGACTGTCGCGTACACCGGCACGTATACCAGTACGGTCTACAACCCGCTGTCATACGACGTCAACACCACCACCGGCGCCATTTCGGACGTCAGCCTCGCTGGAAACACCAACTACAATTTCACCTCAGCCGCGTTCACGAACGCTAACTATGCAGCCATCGGCGTTACCGCGCCGGACACCAATAGCAACGGAGGTGTCGAAAACTTTACTGTGCAGACTACGCAGCCGGCTGCCGCTCCCGAACCGGCCACCGTGGCCGTCGCGGGCATGGGTGTCGCCCTGCTGCTCTTGAGCCGCAAGCGTCGCAAGCTGGTCTGATTCTTAAAAAAGTTTGACGATACACCCTCTTTTCCGCCCCGGCCGCAAGTGGCCGGGGCTTTTTTTTTAGGGGGGGGCATGGGGGGTGGGCTTCCAGCCCGGCGCAGGTACGTCTGCGCCAAGATTTAATCCCCAAATGGCATGCGTGCGATGCGCCGGCCAAGATGGCCACCCCCCATTGGGGCGTTATGGGGGGTGGGCTTCCAGCCCGGCGTAGGTATGTCAACGACAAGATTTGATCTCAAATGGCATGCGTGCGATGCGGCGGCCAAGATGGCCACCCCCCCATTGTCACGTCAACGCCAAGACCTGATCCCCCAATGGCATGCGTGGGATATGGCCGAAAATGGCCCGCGGCCGTTTAATGTCCGGGGATTACCATCACGCCGGGCATGGCCTGTGCCCCGTAGCCCTTTGGGCGTCCGAAAATAGCCAGGGGTGAAACCCCTGGGGACAAGGCGGCGGGGATATTCCAAGTCCCGCAGGGACGAATGAACGCCCCAATGGCATTCACGCCAGCCTCTACCCCATAGCCCTCTTGGCATCGAAAGATTGCCATGTGTGAACCCTTGGGACGCAGGCACGGCTGGACTGCGGTCCCCGAAATCCGGGCACAATAATGCATCAGAAATTCATCCGTCCCCAGGGGGACTACCAATTTATACGGCCTGGGCGACCAGGGATTTCATCCCTGGCTATTGTCAGGCCTCCACGGGAGGCAGCGATGGCCACCCCCTATGGGGGGTGGGCTTCCAGCCAGGCGTGGCCATGTCTACGCCAAGATTTAATACCAAACGGCGGGCGTGGGATATGGCGGCCAGGATGGCCACCCCCCAAAATATTCACGCGCCGGTCCGCCCGCAAGGCCGCGGAATTGTGCCGCCGCCACGCGCCCGTCGCGGCCCAATGGGCCGGCGCGGGCGGCTAACAGATATGGGCACGGGTTTGAAATTTTGATGTCGTGCGCGAGCGCATGCACATGACGATCCGATTGTGGAATATCAACGCCAAGATTTAATATCAAATGGCATGCGTGCGATCGGCCGGCCAGGATGGCCACCCCCCATTGGGGCGTTATGGGGGGTGGGCTTCCAGCCCGGCGCAGGTACGTCTGCGCCAAGATTTGATCTCAAATGGCATGCGTGCGATGCGCCGGCCAGGATGGCCGCCCCCCATTGTATGTCT
>JAJZCU010000236.1 GCA_021828935.1 Planctomycetota bacterium
ACGAACTGCGGTGCTATGATGACGTATTGCGCTGCGTGGCCGAGCGGCGCGACCGCGCGCACCGCGAAGCGCGGCTTGGAAAGCTGTTCCCAAAAGGCCCCGCCAGCCCCGCATTTGATAAACTTTTGAAGGTTCCCTTGTACCCCTACCAGCGCGAAGGAGCGCTGTTCGCGGCGCGGGCGGGGCGAACCATCATTGGCGACGAAATGGGCCTGGGAAAAACCATTCAGGCCATTGCGGCCGTCGAAATTATGGCCCAACATTTTGGCGTGGAACGGGTATTAATTATCTGCCCAACCTCGCTGAAGCACCAATGGAAAAAGGAAATTGAAAAATTCGCGGAACGTTCCGTTGACGTCATTGGCGGACTGCGTCCGCGGCGCGCCGATCATTATGCTTCTGAAAGCTTTTATAAAGTTACCAATTATGACACGGTGCGCCGGGACCTCGACCTCATCGAGCAATGGGCGCCCGACTTGGTCATTCTGGACGAGGCCCAGCGCATCAAAAACTGGAACGCCAAGGTTGCCCGAAGCGTCAAACGCATCAACTCCACATACGCCATTGTGCTTACCGGAACGCCGCTGGAAAACCGCTTGGAAGACCTTATTTCCATTGTGCAATTTGTCGACCAGCATCGGCTGGGGCCAACGTTTCAATTTCTGGAAAATCACCAAATCCGCGAGCCCGAGACCGGCAAGGTTACCGGCTATCAAAAATTGGACGCCATCGGCCGCACGCTGGCCCCGATTCTTATCCGGCGAAAAAAAGCCGTTGTCGCCCGCGAGCTGCCCGCGCGGCTGGACAAAAATTTCTTCGTTCCCATGACGCCGCAACAACAGGAAATGCATGATGAAAACCAGGAGGGAGTCGCCCGTATTGTCGCCAAGTGGCGGCGCTTCAAATTTCTTTCCGAGGCCGACCGCCTGCGTTTGATGGTATTTCTTCAAAATATGCGCATGAGTTGTGACAGCACTTATCTGCTGGACCAAAAATCCGATTTCGGCTTCAAGGCCGATGAACTCGCGGCCGTACTGCATGACGTTTTTGAACAACCCGACGCCAAGGTGGTCGTATTCAGCCAATGGTTGCGGATGCATGAACTGCTTATTCGCCGCATTGAAGACCGCGGCTGGCAACACGTTCTGTTTCATGGCGGCGTGCCGGGCGACAAGCGCGGCGGGCTGGTTGACCGCTTTAGAACCGATGACAAATGCCGCGCCTTTCTCGCAACCGACGCCGGCGGCGTGGGGCTGAATCTGCAACATGCCGCGTCCGTGGTTATCAACGTTGACCTGCCCTGGAATCCCGCGGTGCTCGAACAGCGCATTGGCCGCGTGCATCGTTTGGGCCAGACGCAATCGGTACAGGTGATTAACTTTGTGGCCCAGGGCACCATTGAGCAGGGCATGTTGTCGGTGCTTAAGTTTAAAACATCGCTGTTTTCCGGGGTGCTGGATTCCGGCGAACCGGATGTGTTTTTTGGAGGTTCCCGGCTTAACAAGTTTATGGAAACTGTGGAAAAAACCACCGCTGGCATTCCCGCGACCATTGATACCACTGACGACATCGCCACCACGGCCCAAGACGAGCCCGACGAAACGGTCGCGCCTAATCACGCGCCAACAGAGGGCATCGGCAGTTCCAACAGCGAGCCCTCCGCCGCCGATGTTGCAGCGCCGACGACCGCGCCGGCCGCCGCCATTTTACCCACCGGCAATGACGCCCAGGGCGCTGGCGCCGATGTGCTCGGCGGGCTCATGCAAATGGGTCTCACGCTGTTGGAGCAATTTGCAAAGCAATCCAAGGGCGGCCAGCGCGAAAGCGCATCGCCGCGCACCAAGATAGAAGCGCCGGCGGTGCATCGGGACGCCAAGACCGGCGAATCTTACATGAAAATTCCCATGCCCAGCCCGGAAGTGCTGGACCGCGCTCTTTCCGCCATCGGGCAGTTGCTGGAACAGTACCGCGGGCGAAACCGGTGAACATAGGTATACTATTAATAAAACTGAGGCCGGATTAGATCCTACGCCCGCGCTGGCGCCCGTTGTTCCCGCCACCGCCGACATAAATCAATCGCCCCTTCACGCCACGTCGGAAACGTAAATGCAAAGCCCTCTTGCAGCAGGCGGCTTGGAGCCACGCGGCGGCTTTTTAAGACCAATTCCGTTTCGGTACGCATGACCATGGCCCCGAGTTCCAGCATCATTTTGGTCGCCGGCAGGCCGACTGAAGTGCCCCAGGCGCGCCGCAGATCCCGCATAAATTGCTCATTGGGCAATGGCTCCGGCGCCGCGAGATTCACCGGCCCGCTGATGTCAGTTCTGTTAATCAGCCAGTTGCATGCGGAAATAAAATCCTGATAGTGAATCCAGGAGACATACTGCCGCCCGTCCGCCCATGCTCCGCCCAGACCGAGGCGAACTAATCGCAGCAGCACGTCAAAAACGCCGCCAGCGTCGGGGCTTAACGTCAACGCGGAGCGCAGCAGCACCAGCCGCGTTCCGGACAGCGGTACTTCGGTGGCGGCGCGCTCCCATGCCCGGGCCACGTCGATGCTGAATTTCCACAGTTCGGGTACTCCCGGTTCTGTGCCGCCAATAATGCCCGTGGCGTCATCATTGGCCGCATCAAAGCGATGGGAATAAATCGTCGCGGTACTGGCTTGCAGCCACACCGCCGGCGGGCGGGCACAGCGGCCGATCCCTTCGCCCACAGCCCGAACCGATTGCACACGAGAATCCATGATCAACCGACGATTTCTCGGGGTATAGCGGCAGTTCACGCTGCGGCCGGCAAGGTTAACAACCACATCGGCGCCATTGATTTCGGCCACCCAGACTTCGCCGCCCAGTGGCAGCGTGTGCGCATCCCAGTACACCGTTCGCCACGGGGCTCTGGCGGGCCGGCGACTTAAGACCACCACCTCATGGCCGGCGCTCAAAAATGTGCGGGCCAGCATTGTACCCACCTGCCCGCTGCCACCTGCTAAAACAATCTTCATGGCAACCTTTCTTGCTGCATTATCTTCGCCGCCGGCGCGCCGGTCGGTGTGAATGCAGCGCTGGAAACGCATCTGGGCACGACAGGCATTGGCCCCGCGCCGCACAGATCGGCCACCACCTGCACCAGTTGGCATATTCCGGGCAAGCGGATGAATAAACCGACGCAGCACCACCCCAGGTTAATATGCTCCAACGCCCGGCCGAATGCGGCGATGCCTTGGTCCGGCGCGTCGCCGTCGCCAGGATCGTAGGTCAGACGGTCTAACTGCGCAGTGGGATGATTTTCCGCATCAACAAATCGCAGGCCCGCGGGATGGCGCACTTCCAACCAGCGGCGCAGTTCACTGCATTTTTGACAACCGGCCGCAACATACAGCGTTGGCCCACCGCCGTTCGCGACCGCGGGCACGTAAGGTTTCCACCGCGGCAGCCATGAGCGCACCTGTTGCCGATAGGCTTGATAAGGGGCGCCGAAGCGGGCCATCGTGGCTTCTTCGCTCCAGGCGCACAAACCCACACCATAAAAAAACAGCACGACCGTCCCGGCGCCCAGCCACCAAACATGATAAATAAAGGCCAATACGGGCAGCATAAGCAGGCAACTTAACTGCATCGGATTCGCCACAAAGCGATATATTCCGCTGGTTACCAGGCGCCGGGTTGGGTCCAGCGGCAGCGGTGTGCCCCCGCCACGCACCGCCAGTTCTTGCAGAGCCGAGAGGCCCGGCACGCCCAGCAAAAAACAGCACTTGGACCTCCACGCTTATTAACTGGGAAGAACCGGCGAACGCCATGCGGACATTCAGCGCCTGCCCCGCCGCCAGCGGCAGACAGACCACAAACAGGCTGGAAAACATCACGCCCTGCATGGCCGCACGAAAATACAGCCAGCGGTTGACCGCCGTAGCCCACGCCAAAAGATATCCGGGCGCAAGGCTCACCATGACCAGCGCCGAATCGCCGACGAGCCAATAGTGATCGAGCAACAACGCCGGCGCCAGGCGCGGCATCAAAACAATATCCGTCCACAGCGCGGTCGCCGTTAACAACCCCAGCGTTATCCACGGCGAACGCCCCGTCGGCAGAAGCGCCGGCATGGCGCCCCACAAAATTGCCCATCCCACAAGAAATTCTATTGGTACGCCCAGGAAAACCGGGCCGGCATGATGAAACGACCAAAGGCCCAGGCGAACCGCGGCTAGATTGCCCGCAAACAGGACCAAAAAATTCCAGCAGCCGGCCACGATAATTCCGGCAAGCCGCCGTCCGGTTGGCTGAAGGAAACCCAACAACAGAACCAATGCCGTGGCCGGAATGGAAAATGCCAGGGGACCGATGGTGGTCATCACAACCCTCCGACGGGCGCCGGGCGGCCTTTGCCATCAGCCGGGCGCGCCTTTGCAAACATATTGCTTAACAGATACCGCCCGGCGAGCGTGACGCCCAGCTTTTCTGATGGCGCGAAGTACCACGCCGGCGCCAGCAGCCGCCGGTAGCGCAAGGTCAGCGACACGCGGGTGGCGCCGCCAGGCAGCGGCGTTAATACAAAATGTGCTGACTGCCAGGCCATCCAGTGGGCAATGTGGCTGGTGTCCGAGACGCAGCGAAACAGTACGCTGTGCGCGCCGGCGCTGGCCACCACCAGCCGCAGGTTTCCGGGGGCGCCTTCCCCCTTGCCGAAGCGCACCACGCGCACATCCCCCTGGCT
>JAJZCU010000237.1 GCA_021828935.1 Planctomycetota bacterium
AATTTGATCAATGATCTGGCCCGGCGCCACAAAGCCACGGGCCCGTTAATACAAAAACTGCAGCGGGACCGGCGGTTGTTCCTGGCCACGCAGGCGCGCGGCTGGGGATGATACAGTTGGGCCCGGGCGGCGGCGGCGGGCATGGCGCCCAGGCGATGCAAATCCGCGACCACTGCGCCCAGCGTGCGTTGAACGCTCATGAGCCCTTGCCGATAGCCATCTTCTTTTACCGTATCAGGCAAGCCGTTGACCGCCTTTAATCCAACGCGCTTCAACGTGGAAACTGCGGTTTGCGTGGCCCCGGAAACAGGCAGCCGCTGCGCGCCCCTGAAGCCGTTATATTGATTGATAAAATTACGAAGGTCCGCCAGGTCCGCGGCGCCCTGGGCGCGGCGGCCGGGCCGTCTGAGTTCTAGCAACGCGTCCGCCAAAAACACGCCCAGCACGGGTCGGACCGCCGCAGGAAATTGCGTAGCCTGGAGTTGTTTCAACGCCGCCGCGACGTTGCCCACTTCCGTCAGGCGGCGGCCGCCGCCCCGGCGCGTACGCTTATCTTTGAATAGTAATAATCCCAGAAACAGCTGGTGGTCAAGATAGGTGCTGGCGCCCGACGGCAATATCCGCGAAGCATTGAGCCGGGCGGCGCGCCGCAGCGTGCTGAGAATAAGCCGGTAATAGGCCTTGGCCGCGGCGGCCTTTTTCGGGTCCGCCAATTGCGCCCGAATACCGGTCAGAACATTGGCCAGGGCCTGACGCATCTGCTGGCTGATATTGGCCGTTTGCAAGGCTTGCAGCGTCTGCGAAATCGCCGGCGTCGGCGCCGCCGTGGCCACCGCCATCGGCCGATGCTTGTGCGGGATTGCCGGATATACATCCGGCACGCCGATGTTCCGGCTCTGCGCCACAAACAGCGGTTCCAACGGGGCCAGTAATTTGACCAGATATGCATCAACGCCACCGATATTATGGATGGCGGCGTTGGCTTTGGCGCCCGCCTTGTTGAAGGCTTCAATGGCTTTCAGCAATGCTGCGGCGTGGGCGGGCGCACTGGCCGACGCCATTTTCTTTACAATGTTATCAAAATCAGGCAGCCCCAGGGCCAGTATCGCTTCTTTGAGCCGCAGCGCCGCGCGCAGGTTCACGTCGGAAGTGCGCTGCGATGTTTTCAGCAAATGCCGCAGCACGACGCGGTAGGTGATTCGCGCGGCAATGGTTGCCTGGTGCGGCGTCCCGCTGTTTGTGCTTTCCGCCAGCAGAACGGCCAAACCGTCGTCAAGTTGATGCAACTGTCGACGGACGACGCTGATCCGCACCGGCGCCCTTCTGGCGTGTACATGCGCATTGAACATCTTCGGACCGCGTTGGCCGCGCGCGCGGGCGCGCGGAACCATCGCCGCGCCGCCGAGCCCAATAACCACCGCGGCGCACGCCGCCCGGCGTAATAAACTATTTTGACCCGTATACAAATGTTTCATGACCACCCGTTCCCAAAACACGCACGCAGCCCATCTGACCAGGCGCCGAGCCGCCAACCCGTTTCCACCAATGTTTGCAATCCGAAACATCAAACGGCACATCTTACCGCATCCCATGGCAGAACGCACTTTGCGGCATGGCGCCGGAAAACTGTGCCGCGGGCCAGCCAGCGCCAGCCCATCGCACCCTGATGGGCGGCACGGCTCTCGGGCGGTTCCAGCCGCCCTGCGGCCGGTTGGGTTGCACGCCGTTTCCGGCTACAATGGGCCTTCCAATTAAAAGAAGGACGTGGCATGCAGCACACGGCAACACAAGAGGCCGCCTGGCAGTCGGCTACCCCGGCGCCCTATTATTCCATGGTTGTTCCCATGTACAACGAGCAAGACTCGGTGCATGAGCTTTATGCGGGCCTGGCGCGAAACCTGGCCGGTTTGAACCGTTCCTATGAAATCATTTTTGTGGACGACGGCAGCCGGGACGCCACTTACCAAAAACTCTGCGAAATTGCCCGCAATGACGACCATGTGCTGGTGGTGCAACTTCGCCGTAATTTTGGGCAGACGCCCGCGCTGGCCGCGGGCTTCGACCACGCCCGCGGCGAAGTGATCATCGCCATGGACGGCGATCTGCAGCATGATCCGGATGAAATTCCCCGCTTTGCTGAAAAAATAGAAGAAGGATTTGACGTGGTGTCCGGTTGGCGGCAGCGTCGTGTTGACGGGTTTATCCTGCGGCGCATTCCCAGCATGGCTGCCAACTGGTTAATTCGCAAAATTTCGCGCGTGGATATTCACGACTTCGGCACCACCTTCAAGGCCTACCGCCGGGATGTCATTGAACACCTGAACCTGTACGGCGATTCGCACCGTTTCATTCCGGCCCTGGCCGCCATTGCCGGCGCCACGATCACTGAAGTGCCCATTCGCAACATCAACGCCCCCTACCGGCCGTCAAATTACGGCTTCGGCCGCACCTTCCGCGTGATGCTGGACCTGCTGACCATTAAATTTCTTAATAGCTATCTCACCCGGCCGCTGCATTTGTTTGGTAAGGTGGGCCTGGTGCATCTGGCGGCGGCGGCGGGCATCGGCGTCTTTTTAATCTTCGCCAAGCTTCGCGGGGAAAGCATCATGCTCCGCCACGGTCCGTTGCTGATCCTCGGCGCCATGATGTTTATGATGGCCCTCATGTTTTTTTCGACCGGGTTGCTGGCCGAACTGATCAGCCGCGTTTATTTTGAATCCCAGCGCAAGGCCATTTATACCGTGCGCGAGCTGCGCCACGGCGGCAGTATCTGGCGGGGTCGCCCCGGACGTCCGCAGTGGCAGCGCCCTATTTTGGCCGCAATTGAGGAACACGCCCCTGACTACGCAGACATCACAACTCCCACTGAGTACCAGCGCGCCGGCAAGCCCCAGCCGGCCTGAAAGTTGGGATCCGCCCGCCACCGATTGGACGCTGCCGCATTGGCTGGCGCTGACCCTTATTGCGCTCTACAGCTTGCCGCTGTTTCTCATTCGCCTAGGCAGCGGCGATGCCAAAGACATGATGGAGTTGTTCAATTTAATACCTATCCATGAGGCCATGCGTTACGGCCACTGGGTTCTGCCCACGCTGGACGGTCTGCCCCGCGTAAAAAAGCCGCCGCTGCCGGTATGGATTCCCGGCTGGTTGGGCGTCTTGTTCGGCACGGGCAGCTTGTGGGTGCTGCGCCTGCCATCCGCATTGCTTGGTACTTTAACCTGCATGGCCACCTATGGCTTAGGCGTGGTGGCGTCGCGCGACCGCCGCTTGGGTTTGTTCGCAGCGATTGCCTTGGCCGGCATGTTTGTGTTCACGCGGCAGGCCCGCCTGGCCTCCTATGATATTTATTGCACTGCGTTCACCACCGTTGGCTTCATGGCGCTGCTGGCCATGGTGGAACAGCCGGGCAGGTGGTGGCAGTGGGCTTGCGCGGCTGGCGTGGCGCTGGGTTTGGCCGTTTTAAGCAAGGGGCCGGTGAATCCCTTGTTTGTCTGCATTCCCTTTGGCTGCTGGATGCTGGTTTACCATCGCACCCGGCGGGCGTGGCTGGGGCTTCTGCTGGCGCTGCTGGCCTCGATTGCGGTGTTCCTGCCATGGCTTCTGATCGTGGCGCAGAGATATGCCGATGCCGGCTATGGAAATGCATGGGCCGCCTGGACGCGGCAGTTTGTGCGTTATTCGGCCGCCAAGGGGCCGCAATACACCGACACCCGCTGGTATTATTTCGGCATGTTGGGCTGGGTTGCCCCATGGACCCCCGCCCTGGTGGCCGCGCTGGCGTTGCCGTTTTTGCCCGCGCAGTCAAAACCGCTGCCTACGGAACAGGAAAAGCGCACCCGCTGGCTGTTTTGGCTGGTGCTGCTCCTGGGCCTGTTGTTATTAACATTGCCGCATCAGAAGAAGCAGCGCTACGCCTTGCAGCAATTTCCCGCCGCCGCGCTGTTGGCGGCGGCGGTTTGGCAGGAATTCTGCCGCCTCCGCCGTAGCGTGAAGATCGAACCCGCCGCCGGCGTTTTGCTGGCCGCCCAAAGCCTGATGATGGCCGGCGCGGGCGCACTGCTTTTGGCCTTCATCGGAATGATGCTGGGCGCCCACCTGCCGCCATACGCCCTGCACCCGGGTAAATTATCATTCTGGCAGGCCATGGCCCAATTGAAACCGGCGTACCAAGCCCTGGGCCTGTTCGGCTGGTTGGGCATCGCGCTGGCTTTAATCGCCGTGGGCCTGCTGCTGTGGCGCACGCAGTGGCAGCGGCGCTTCGCCGCCAGCTTCATGCTCTATTCCCTTGGCACATGGCTGCTTGTCGGCAGCACCACCTGGGCGTATCGCAGCGAAGCCTACCAGACCAGCGTTTATAAGCAGCCCACGCGGGCCATGCTTGCATTGGCCGGCCACCACAAAATTTACACATTTATACAGGACCGCCCATGGCTGCCCGTACAATACTATGCCAATAAAATACTGCCGCCGGTTTACGCCCCACAGTTGCGGGCCATTGTCAGCCGCGCCCGCGGGCCCGTGTATGTGCTGACCCGGAAAAATCCGGTTTTTCAGAGGAAACTGGCGGCAATCTGCCGGCAAACACATCGGAAATCAGCGGCTATTTTCCATCTGTACGATGGGCATAAACAACAGTATTTGTACCGGCTCACGGCGGTAAAAAAACAATAATGTGCCATGGGCGGTCCTGTATAAATGT
>JAJZCU010000238.1 GCA_021828935.1 Planctomycetota bacterium
GGCCAGGGCCGCTAATAAAATATCATGCACGCTGGCAGAGGCAATCTCTTACGAATTAAACCAGCCATTTGGGGAGGATGAACTGCCGCTGCGATTTTTCACGGCGCCCGCGGCGCACGGCGGGCAGCATTTCGGAATTTTCTATGACCATTGGGTCGCGGACAGCCGTTCCATACGCAATTTTATGCGGCGGATTTATTTGGCGCAAATGGACCCCGGTCTGCTTGGCGGCCTCCCGCCCCTGACGCTGGACGGGCCGGCCCGCGCATGCCCCGGCGATGCCCTGGCCGCGCGCGGGGGCGCATCGGAATGGTGGTCGGGCGTGCGCACCTACGCGCGGCACCGGCGCGCCTTTCGACTGGATATCCAGCAGCCGCTGGATTTTTCCACCGGCTGCCAACTGGCGGATCTTCCGGCCGGTTTAATTTCGCAAATTATAACAGCCAGCCGGGCGTGGCATTGCAGCGTGCATGATATTTTATTAGCGGCCCTGGCCCAGTGCCTGGGCGAGTTTACGGCCGGCGAACGCTATAAGCGGCGCAAAAGACCCCTGCATCCGCGAAGAGATCGTGTGGCCGTGGGAACCATTGTCGACGCGCGCGGGCGTTTATCGCCGGAATCGGAAAATGTCTTCGGCATGTATTTAAGCTGCTTTACCAATGTTGTGGCCCGGCCCGAAGCTGTGCCACTGGCGGATCTGGCCGCGAGGCTGCGGCGCCAGACCCAGTGTATTAAACAATCGGGACGGGCGGCGGCGGGCGGGGCGCTGTATCAGGCGGAATTCTGGTGGGGCCGGCACCATGATCGGCGGCGGCGGGCCCTGTTATTTCAAAAAAATGTTCCGCTGTTGGCGGGCGTTTCGAATGTCAATTTAACCGGGCAATGGATGGACCAGGCGGAAAGCCCCGGCATATTGGGTTATCAGCGGGTTTCACCCACGGGGCCATTGCTGCCGCTGGTGTTCACTGTGACCACGCTTGGTGAAAAGGTTTCGATGTGCGTAAGTTATCGGCAGGCGGCGTTTGAAGCGCCGCAGGTGGCACAAATTGTGGCCGATTTTTCGCGCCGGCTGCAGGAGGCAACGCGATGAGCGATGTGGTGGAAGCACCCGCGGCGACCGGGCCTCCGTTGGGGCGGTCGCAGCCCGCAGCCATTCCGATTGCGCACCGGCTGGCGGGCTTGGTTACCGCGCCGGTCGTGGAGGTGCTGCTGGCGCCGCGCTGCTGGATCACCGGCGCCGCACTCCGGGCCCGGGACGGCGGGCTGGCTGCCGACGTGCGAAATGGCATTGCGGCGGGAATGGAACAATCCTACTGCCGCCGTTGCGGGTTAACGCTGGGGCTCTTTGTCACGGGCGATTATGCAAATCCGTGCGGGCGCTGCGCCACGCGTGATCTGGGAGTACAGCGCTTGGCGCGGGTCGGGGCTTTTGACCATCCCCTGCGAGACCTGGTGCTGCGCATGAAGTATGGCCGGCGCTTTGAGCTCGCTGGTATCCTGGGAACATTTTTGGGACGGACCCTGGTGCGGGAAATTCCCGCGCAAGAAATTGCCGAGACTGTTCTGGCGCCCATTCCGCTGTATTTTTGGCGGCGCTTCTGGCGCGGCTTTAACCAGGCGGAAGAATTGGCGTGTGTGGCCGGCAAGGTGGCGGACGTTCCCGTGGTTGATGCCGTGGCCCGTCGGCGGCACACGCGGGCGCAGGCGCTTACGGATTCAGCCGCCGCGCGCAAGGAAAATCTTCGCAATGCCTTCATCGCGATTGCGCACCGGGCAATTGTTGGAAAGCATCTGTGGCTGGTAGATGACGTTTGCACCACCGGGGCAACGCTGTTCTGGGCCACCCGGGCGCTGCGGCGCCTGCCCATGGAACTGCGGCCCAAGTCAATCAACGCCGCGGTGTTGTGCGTGGCCGACAAACCCGGCGATGCCGCCGTGGCGCCGCTGGCGCTGCCGGGGCGATGATAAAATAATGTTCCGCGGCAGTTGGTGGCGGGTTGGCTGGCGATTTCCCCCTGGTTTGGGGCGGTCGCGCAATGCAAAGGGGCCTTGGTACGAGCGGTTACAACGCTGTCGCAAAAAAAGAAAGGGTGCCCTTTTTTGGGGCGCCCTTTGAACGAACACAGTGTAATTAAAGTTGCGCGCCGCGGCTCACGCCAGCTTGCGTTTGCGCCGCAGCAACAGGCCGGCGCTGCAGAGGCCCGCGATGGCCAGCGTGGCGGGTTCGGGAACGGCAGTGGAGTTCACGCTTAGTGCAGAGAAAGTGCCGCGAGCGGTCTGGTAGTTTCCGATAAACACCGAGTTTACGCCCGCCACGGACGGAAGCGTTTTGGTGGTGCCGGTCACCAAGCCCAGGGTGTCGGCGAACGTCACCGCGCCGGTGCTGGAATTGAGGGTAAGAGTGAAGGTGTCCGGCAGCCCGGCCGTCGCCGCGGTACCACCCGAGGTTCCGGAAGCCACGCCGCCGGCGAAGGTCTGGGTTCCGCCGTTATCGCGGTAAAGAACGAATGCATCGTTGGCGTTGTTATAAATCGCGCCTTGCGCGCCATCGCCGAAGCCCAATGCCAGCCAGTCACCCGAAGTTCCGGCCGTCGGCGTTGCCGTCACGGTATACGTGTAGAGAGTATTAGGGGTTAAGGACAGTGGCAGCGATGCAACGTTCGCTCCGAAAGCGGGTCCGTTGGTCGTGGGTGTGGCCGCGCCGCTCCCGGTGGTAAAGTCGCCAGTCGGCGAGGTCCAAGCTGCCCCTGCGGGGTCCACGGTTGGCTTGGTCCCGTTTAGGTCTACCGTACTCGCCGGGACTGTCGTGAACGTGTCACTGTAGATCATCGACGCGGCGGCCTGACGTGCCGCAAGCCCCGCGCCGCCGACCGCCATTGCGGCCACTGCCAGTGCGGGAACACTTAATTTGGAAAAACGCATGTGGAATGCTCCTTTCCCCTGAGGGGAATTTGATAGAAACGCTTCGGCAACGTTCCGGCAACGATTGCTGGAAGACGCCCCGAAAGCTGAAAGTCACCACACGGCCGCCTAAATTCCGGATGCACGGGCCTTTCCGAATACTGCGCGGTTCCGCAGAAGCCGGGATGGCCCCGGACGGCTGATGCTGGTCGCGTCGTGAGATGACATGCCCAACTATACGACACGCCCAAACGCGTGCCAGTGCATAAATGGGACAACAACGTACATAGTTGGGACGCGTGCGTGCGAAGGGGGAGCAAGCTGTGCTTGCGGTCGCCGCGTACTTACGCCGCTGGATTACCGGCCCTGACATCGCCGCATGAACCGCGTGCCCCCGCAATTTGGGCGGTTTGCCGCCCGCAGTGATCGAAAATGCCATTCTGGGCGAATCTTGACGTTTCCCCGATACGTCCGCAACCGTTTTTGACGCATCCTTTATTCCCTTTTCCACCGGGCCTGCTTTAATAAACAGAGACTTGAAAGGAGACGCATTATGGATTTCGTGTATCTGCTCGGCGGCGTATCCCTGGTCATGCTGTTTGCCCGGTACTGGGCGATTATCCCAGCCCTGGCCATTGCCGGTTCTTTGGCAAAAAAGAAGCTGGTTCCGGCCAGTTCCGGCACGCTGCCCACGCACACGCCGCTGTTTATTCTCCTGCTGGTCGCGGTGATCGTGATCGTGGGCGGATTGACGTTCTTCCCGGCGCTGGCGCTGGGCCCAATCGCGGAGCATCTGTTGCTTTACAAATAAGCGGCTGAAGTTTCGTGATTTGATTTTATGTTGTGAAGTAAAGGAAATTCCATGGCAACCAATGCAAAGAGCCGTTCGCTGTTCGACGGCGAAATCATCCGGCGGGCCATTGGCGATTCGTTCCGCAAGTTAAGTCCGCGGCATCAGATTCGCAACCCCGTGATGTTTGTTGTGTTTATTGGCAGCATTTTGACATCGGCCCTGTTCGTTCAGGCGCTGGTGGGTCACGGCGAAGCGCCGGCCGGATTTATTCTGGGCGTGACGCTGTGGCTGTGGTTCACGGTGTTGTTCGCCAATTTTGCCGAAGCCATGGCCGAGGGCCGCGGCAAGGCCCAGGCCGATACGCTGCGAAAATCGCGGCGCGACACGCCGGCCAAGAAGCTGGCCGGCCCCACGCGTGACTCGGCCGCCACCACCGTGCCGGCGGGCGCCCTGCGTAAGGACGACATCGTGCTGGTGGAGGCCGGTGAATATGTGCCCGCCGATGGCGAGGTTGTTGAGGGCATCGCGTCGGTGGATGAGTCCGCAATCACCGGCGAAAGCGCGCCGGTAATTCGGGAAAGCGGCGGCGACCGTTCCAGCGTTACCGGCGGCACGCGCGTGCTGTCTGACTGGCTGATCGTGCGCATCAGCGTGAATCCGGGCGAAACATTTTTGGACCGCATGATCGCGATGGTGGAAGGCGCCAAGCGGCAGAAAACGCCCAATGAAATCGCGTTGAATATTCTTCTGGCGGGATTCACTATTATTTGTCTGCTGGCCGTGACCACGCTGCTGCCATACAGCATTTTCAGCGTTCACGCCGCGGGCCGCGGCACGCCCGTGACGGTAACCATTCTCTGCGCGTTGCTGGTCTGCCTCATTCCCACCACCATCGGTGGGTTATTAAGCGCCATCGGCATTGCCGGCATGGACCGCATGATTCAGGCCAATGTCATCGCGATGTCGGGCCGCGCGGTGGAAGCCGCTGGTGGGTCA
>JAJZCU010000239.1 GCA_021828935.1 Planctomycetota bacterium
AAATACTCGCTTTTTTGTTGACAATCGCGCTGAAACGCGCAATAGTGCGGCTCGGCTTCTATCTGTTTTTTTTGTCGGCGCTGGTTTGCAACCGCGCTGAGCCATACATTTTCCGTCCAGTCTTGCCAGAGGAAGTAGTCTATGTTCAACGCCGACCAAACCCGGTCTCGCATTCGCATTGCGGCAGTCGCAGTCGTGTCCCTGGCGTTGTTTCAAGCGGCTCGGCCCGGCGCCGCCTCCGCCGCGCCGCCGGAAATTGTCGTGCGTGTGCATGCCGCGGGCAAGCCGATCAGCCCTCACATGTACGGTATATTTTACGAGGAAATCAATCATGCCGGAGATGGCGGGCTTTACGCCCAACTGGTGCGCAATCCGAATTTTGCCGACGCCCTGGCCCCCGGCGGCATGACGCTGCAAAACGGCAAAGCCGTGGGCCCCAATGGATATTCCATTAACTTTAACACAACTAACAAGCTTCCCGGATGGCGCCTGCTGGCCGGGCACGGGGCGCGGGCCACCGTGAAGCTGGCGCGGCGGCATCCCATGAATCGCCATCAATCCACCAGTTTGCGACTGCGCATCGCAGCGCCCGGCAGCCGCGGCGCGGGCGTCGCGAACGTAGGCTACTGGGGCATGAATATCCAGCGCGGCGCCAAGTATAACCTAATGGTTTATGCCCGCGCGGCGGCGGGCCATTTCAGTCACTTGCGAGTGCTGCTGAAAGCGCCGGGTGGCCGCGTGCTGGCGCGCAGCGCCCTGGGGCCGCTGACCAGCCGCTGGAAAAAGTTCACCTGCACGCTCACGGGGAGTGCAGCCAATAAACATGGGCGTCTGGCGCTGTTGGCCCATCACGCCGGCACGATTGATCTGGGCTTTGTTTCACTATTTCCCGCCGATACGTGGAAGCACGAAAAAAACGGACTGCGTCCGGATATTGCGCAAAAGTTGGCCGCCCTGACCCCCGGCTTCGTGCGGTTTCCTGGCGGTTCATACATTGAAGGCGTTACCATGCAGGACGCCTATGATTGGCAAAAAACGGTCGGCGCCATCGCCGACCGCCCCGGCCACTGGGATTTGTGGGGCTATCGCACCACCGACGGGCTGGGCCTCCTGGAATTTCTGCGCATGTGTCAGGACCTGCACGCCGCGCCGTTGATGGCCATTAACGCCGGCGTATCGAACCAGGAAGATGAATGGCGGCATTCCGGCCGCACCCCAGCCGACCGCGGCAGCGCTTACGCCCCACGGGGCCGGCAACTGAACCATTGGGTGCATATCGCGTTACATGCCATCGCCTTTGCCAACGCCCCGGCGAATACGCGCTGGGGCCGCATGCGCGCCAAGGACGGCCACCCGGCCCCGTTTCACCTGCATTATATTGAAGTGGGAAATGAAGACGGCGGCAACATGTACAATCGCCATTATGCCGTGCTGTACCGGGACATCAAGGCGCGTTATCCGCACATGAAACTGATCGCCACCACGCCGGTTCCCGGGCAGCCCATGGACATTGTGGACGACCACTTTTACAACAGCCCCCAGTGGTTTTTTGATAATTACCACCATTATGACCACGTTACCCGAAACGGGCCCAAAATCTTTGTTGGGGAATATGCCTGCACGCAGGGCGTGGGCCAGGGCGATCTTGAAGGCGCGTTAAGCGAAGCCGCCTTCATGTGCGGTCTGGAACGCAACTGCGATCTGGTGCGCATGGCTTCTTACGCCCCCTTGTTTGTTAATATTCATGACCGCACCTGGCCGGTTGACTTGATCGGCTTTAACAGCAGTTCGAGTTTTGGATATCCCAGCTATTACACGCAAAAGTTATTTGCCAATAATCGGGGCGATATTGAACTTCCGGTGCATATACTGCATAACGCCCGCGCCAACAACGCCATCGCCCGGCGCGGCGGCATCGGCCTGAGCACCTGGAACACGCAGGACGAATTTCGCCGCATCGTCGTAACCGCGCCCAGCGGCAAGGTCTTGTACCGCTCTCACTTTCGTCGCGGCATGGGCGCCTGGAAGGCCCTCCACGGCCACTGGAAAGTCCGCCATGGGGTGCTGGAACAAACCGCCGGCGGCGAAGAAAAGCCCATCATTCTGCCGCACCAGCACTGGACCAATTACACGCTGTTCCTGCAGGCCAAAAAGATCAGCGGCGCCGAAGGTTTTCTGGTGGAATTTCGGCTCACCAGCGCCAACAACTGGGTGCGGTGGGATGTGGGCGGTTGGAACAATACCGCCCACGCATTGCAAACCGACGTTAATGGCGACCAAATAAATCACATTACGCCGTTGACGCCCGAAAAGCCCATCGCCGTGGGCCGCTGGTATAACATTCGTATAGTGGTGCATAATCGGCGGGTGCATTGTTATTTAAATGGGCGGCTGCTGGATCAGACCACGCTTCCCGCGGGGTCGCGTTCACTGTTCGCCTGCGCCAGCCGGGATGCGGTCTCCGGCGATTTAATTGTGAAGGTCGTCAACCGCGCCAATCACGCCGTGAAAACCCAATTGGTATTGCAAGGCGCACCGCATGTGAATCCCGAGGGCCGCGCCATCGTGCTGGCCAACCGTAACGCCAACGCCACCAACAGCATTGCCCACCCGACGCGCGTGGTCCCCAAGCGGCACGCGCTGACCGGTCTTTCCCAGCGCAGCCCCATCACGTTCGCGGCGAATTCATTGACTGTTCTGCGGATTAAAACGGGAAAATAGCGGATATACAGTCCCGTTTGCGGGGGCCAGCCAGACGGCCGAATTGGTGCATGCCGCCCCGGTCACTGCGGCGTGCCTTTGGGCTTCGGGCTTGGCGACGCTCCCCTTGGCGCCCCGTGCGCGGCCGCAGCCGGCCAGAGGGAAACCGTTACGATGTATGGGTTTTCCGAGAATAACAGTTCGCGTTTGCCATGGCCCAGCAGTACGCAAACGCCTTGATGCGAATGCTTGCTGCCCGCCCGCCTTCCAGATTTTTTATTTACGCGATGCGCCTCGCCTTGCGCCGGCTTCGCTTGCGCCTTCGGGCTGCCGCGCCATGCCATAGAGGGATTGATGTCCAAAAAGTGTCTGTTGGCCGGGGCACCTCGCAAATCAGGGGAAAATGTTAAGCCCTTAAAATGCACCGTTCCTTCGAGAGTGCCACCGTAGGTGTGGTTCAAGGCGGAGGACGTTCGCAAACGCGTGCCAGCCGACGGCCTTCCTATTTTCCCTGTTGCGCGCCCGGTTGCCCCGTGCGCCGGCGCGGCTCGCGATTTAAAGCCAGCAGATTTTGTGGCGTCGGAGCGTCGCGGGGGCACATTCGCATGACGCAGTTTCCGCTTAACGGGTGCGCCTCCCCAATTCGGGGTGGAGAGCGTTAAGCCTTTAAAGTCTATCTTAATAACGTGAACCTGCCCGCGTTTACGGTTCAGCACAAGAACCATGCGCGCATGCCGGGATCGCACGGTCCACTGCGCTCCGCCGGCGCGGGGAGTCACCGTAACCTGGAAAACCTCCGTGCGTCCAACCAACGGCGGTCGCGTGTCGATGATCGTTAGAACGCCGCGCTTTGCCCCGTGTGGTCGCACGCCCGGGCAGCGCGCCAATGGAAACATTTCGCGGAATAGGCAAAATAACGGAGCGGCCGTACCCGAAAGCTTCGGCAATTGCATCCGGGGGTTCGCCGCGCACGGGCGACCTGCCGCACCGGCCAGCATTAGCAACAGCGCCAAGGCGCGCACGCCAAAAGGCTCAAGACGCCGCAGGCACCGTCGGCCACCACAACTTTTCAAGTGATATCTCCAAATCGGGGAATGGCGGAAAGCGAACTTTATCGGAACCCTGCCCCTGGGCGGCCAAAACGTAGGCCCGCGCGGAAAGAATGTAGGCTTCCGCCGTTTTCTCCGCCGGGTCAAAAATCCAATAATTGGCCACGCCGTAGGCCGCGTATTCACGCAGTTTATCCACACGATCTATTTTCCCGCTTGACGGGCTGATAATTTCCGCGCACATATCCGGCGGCCCAAGAACGGCCCCGGTGGCGGCAAGGTGCAGTCGCGCTGTGGAAAAATAAAAGACGTCCGGCCGCCGAACCGTGAATTTGGCGACCGCATTATCAACATCGCCGAATACGTCCCCCAATGCATATGCGTCAACGTGGTTAATAAGAATGTGCGTAAGCCGCCGATCGACCCGGGAATGAAATAAATTCGGATTTGGGCTTACAACAATTTCTCCATTCACCAGCTCGTGACGTACCCCCGGCGGATCCTCCGGCAATTTTAGATATTCGCGGGCGGTCATGCGTGTGGCGCTGGCTACTGGCATAAAATCTCCAAAGGTATTGTAGCGATGGACACCCTTGCCACTCAAACCCCGGACAGGCGCAGCGGGGTTGCTATGCATTAGGATTTCTGTGGGTGCGACGCGGGAGAACTCGCGTACCGATACCTCCGCAGTGCCGATCGTGGCTTGACGCAAATTCCGCAAAAAACCAAACGCAACCTCTAAACGGGGCGACGCGCTGTGACCGATGCGGCCGGGCGGCGCCACGGCTTACTCGTCGTCGTCCGCTGCCGGCGCGTCGGCTGCGGCCGCGCCGTTTTCACCGGCTTCCGCTTCTTCCGGCACAACGCGGGCCACGCCCACCAGCGTGTCATTGGCCTCCAGGCGCAGCAGGCGGAATTTGCGTCAAGCCACG
>JAJZCU010000240.1 GCA_021828935.1 Planctomycetota bacterium
ATATCCGTGCTGTTTTTGGCCACCGTGTTGGTGGCTGGTAGTTACTTTTTTTCTCTTTTTTGGGAGGTTCTCATGGAGAACACCACTAAACTGGCGCCGGCTGCGAAGCCCGCGAAGGCCGCCTATGCCCGTCCCGAACTCAAGACGTTCGGCAGCGTGCAGAAGCTCACCGGCTGGCCCATGCCTTGGGGCAAACACCACGGCGGCGACCAGGGCCATGGAACGTCGGGAAGTTCGATGAACTTCGACCACTAAGCCTACGCCTTGGTAAGCCGATAAGCAGCAACGGATGCACACTTACCGCGCCTATGGCCTGACCATCAATTCCGCAGCCGAACTGCCTGAGCTTATCCCTTGGACCGGCGCCGAAGCGGAAGTATTGATTCGTCGACAGGCCATTGACCCAACGCCGCCGCCCGGAGCACGCTTCGGAAAATGCGGTTGGGCAACGCCCGATACGGTGTATCTTGAATTCCCGGCAACCGCCGCGTTCCGTATCACCGCGGGACGTGAAATTGTTGTTGAACAACATCCCGGCGCCGACTTGGCGCTGGAACGGCTGCTGCTTGCCGGAACCGCATTGGCAGTCTTGCTGCATCAACGCCATCTATTGGTGCTGCACGGCAGCGCATTGGTAATCGGCGGCGCGGCAGTTGGCTTTCTGGGCGACAAGGGCGCCGGGAAGTCGACTGCCGCCGCTTTTTTGCACGCTAACGGTTTTCCGCTGATCACCGACGACATCATTGCCGTTGACCTGCAAGCCAATCGCACCGGGCTGGCGGAAGTTGCGGCGCCGGCGCCCCCGAACGCCCAAAACTCGCCCCGCCCGGGCCCCGTGGTCTGGCCGGGATTTCCGCAAATCAAATTGTGGCCCGAATCACTGGCCGCCGCCGGGCGCCCGGTTGATAATCTGCCGCGCGTGCAGGCTGACTGCGAGAAAAGGGCGGTCCGCATTGAACATAATTTTTTCGATGGCGCCATTCCGCTGCGAAAACTGTATATACTCACCGGCGCCCCGGCGGGTTCACCGGTTTCCATTGAACCCGTTAACCCGCAGGCCGCGTTTATGGAATTGGTAAAAAATACCTTCGTGGCCACCCTGCTGCCGGCCACTGGCGACTCCGCCGCCCACTTTCATCAATGTGCCGTGCTACTAAAACAGGTTCCCGTCGCCACGCTGAGCCGGCCGCGTGATTTGGCGCGCCTGCCGGAGATGTTGGAATGTTTGGAGAGGGATTTGCTATGACCAATCGCGACGCCTCTCGCGCAGACGCCAGCCTGGCGCACGATGCTGGGCGCGCGGAACGCGCACTGCTTCTGGCCTGTTGCCGCGGCCGCCTGCGCCCAAAAGACCAGCAGGTTGTTGCCGCGTGCCTGGCCCAACAACTCAACTGGCCCCGGCTGGTCCGGGCGTCCTGTCGGCAACGCATCGCGCCGTTACTGTTTAACGCCATCCGCCGTGAACCCGCGGCGCCGGCGGCGGCGCTGGACCAACTCAAAACAATCAGCCAACGCATCGGCTGGCACGCGCTGTTTCTGGCGGCGCAGTGCGCGAATTTAGTGCAGGCCCTGGCCGGTGAAAAAATTGTGGCCGTGCCGTTCAAAGGACCGGCCTTGGCCCAGCAGTTGTATGGTCAGGTATCCCTGCGAACCACCAGCGACCTGGACCTACTGGTGCGCCCCGCCGATTTTCGCGCGGCCCGCCGTTTCCTGATAAAGCAGGGTTTCACGCCGCTGTTTCCCACCAGCACGCCACTTGAATCCCGATATTTGGCCGGCCTCACTGGCGCCGATGAAGAGGCCTACCTGCAAAGCGTCAATGAATATCACCTGCTTTCGCCGGACCAACGCTTTGATATTGATCTGCACCAGCGCATCACCGCGTCCGATTTTCCGCTGGCTTTGGAAACCGATGATTTGCTGGCCCGCGCCGCGCCCGGAAAATTGGCGGGCGTGGCCATGCTCACGCTGTCGCCGGAAGACACGCTTCTCGTGCTGTGCGCCAATGGCGGGAAAGACTGCTGGAACCAACTGCTGCGCATCGCGGACATTGCCGAATTGCTCGTGCGTTTCCCACAAATAAAACTTGTCAACCTTTTGGATGACGCGCAACGGGCCGGGTTCGGCCGATTGGTGCGCATCGGGCTGCTGCTGGCGGCCGACTTGCTGGACGCGCCGCTGCCACCGGAATTGTTGCGGCGCCTGCGGGCGGATTCGGGCCTGAAGCAAATTCGGGCGACAGTGCTGGAGCATCTGTTCAGCGACGCCCTTGCGCCCGGCGTGTTCAGCCGCGTGCAACAACTGCAATTGCATGTGCAACTGCGCGAAACGTGGCGCGAAAAATGGCGCTGCTGCCGGGGAAATTTGCGCCCCAGCGTGGGTGATTTTACCGCCATGCCGCTCCCGGACTCGCTGGGATTTCTGTACCGGCTGCTGCGGCCGGTGCGCGTGGCGGGCAAAATTGCCAGCAGTTAAATTAACAAACAGTGACGGCCACGCAATGGCCAATCCAGTTAAACCGGTCGCTATACTCCAAACGCTTGGGTCTCGCTTGCGAATTCTGCTTCTGCACAATTATTATCTACATGCCGGCGGCGAGGACATGGTCTTTGCCGACGACGCCAACATGCTGGAAGAAAACGGACACACTGTTTTCAGGCATACCGTACACAATGACGTCGTGCATGGCATGTCATCGCTGACTGTGGCCGGCAAAACGCTGTGGAACGCCGAATCTTATCAAACCATTTATCAACTGGTGCGGCGTGACAACATTGACATCGTACACGCCCACAACACGTTCCCACTGCTGTCGCCGGCGGTGTACAGTGCGGCGCGCCGCGCCGGCGCCGCCGTGGTGCAAACGCTGCACAATTACCGCTTCGCCTGCGCCAATGCCCTGTTGTACCGCAACGATGCGCCCTGTGAAAAATGCGTGGGCAAACTCGTGCCGTGGCCGGCCGTGGTCCATTCCTGCTATCGCGACAGCCGCGCCGGCAGCGCGGTGCTCACAGGCATGTTGGCCACCCACCGCGTGCTGGGCACTTATCAGGAATCAGTGGATGCGTACATTTGTCTAACAGAATTCGCCCGGGAAATTTTTATCCGCGCCGGGCTGCCGCGGCAAAAATTATTCATCCGCGGCAACATGGTACACCCGGACCCCGGCGCTGCCGCGCCGCTTTCCACCGCCGAATTACCCGCCGCGCCAGCGGTTTTTGTCGGCCGCCTTGGCCCTGAAAAGGGCCTGCCCACGCTGCTGGAGGCCTGGGATATTTTAGCAAGATCATCCAACCCCATGCCGCTGAAAATCATCGGCGACGGCCCCTTAATTGACCTGGTGCGCGCGGCGGCGGCGAAGAACCCCGCCGTTCAATACCTTGGCCGCCAAAACAGCGAACAAGTCTACGCGCATCTGGCCGCAGCGGCGGTTCTGGCGTTTCCATCAGTTGTTTATGAAGGCCTGCCGAAAACCATTTTGGAGGCCTTTGCCAAGGGCACGCCCGTGGTGGCCAGCGCCCGCGGCAGCGCGCAGAGCCTGGTAACGCCTGGCCAAACCGGTTTGCACTTTAAGCCGCAAGACGCCGCTGATCTGGCCGCAAAAATATCCTGGTGTCGGCAACATCCGCACGAATTGGCGGCAATGCGTCCGCGCGCCCGTCAGGAATATCTCAATAACTTCACCATGCCCACCAGCTACGCCCGTCTCATGGAAATCTACGCCCACGCCCGCGGCAGAAACCCGATGAAACGCGACCGCGTCGTCCGTCGTCAATCACAGCCGAACGCGTAAGCGCCACTGGGGGGTGGCCATCTTGGCCGCCATATCCCGCGCATACCATTTTGGACCAAATCTTGGCGTGGACGTGGCGACGCCGGGCTGGAAGCCCACCCACGCAAGCCCACCCCCCGCGGGCCCACCCCCCATTAAACATTATTAACGCCGCTTCGCCCGGCGCACGCGGAAAAATTCTTGCAGGGCCTCCCTTGCCGCGTCGGCGCAAATGCCCGAGGTAATATGCATCTGATGGTTTAATCGCGGGTCGTCGGCCAGGCGGAACAGTGTTTCCACGGCGCCAGCTGTGGGATCGTGGCAGCCGAAGACCAGGCGCCACAGGCGCGCGTTGACCATGGCGCCCGCGCACATCGGGCAAGGTTCCAAGGTGACATATAAGGTGCAATCAGAGAGCCGCCAGGAACCCATAGCGCGGCCGGCCTGGCGCAGGGCCACGATTTCGGCGTGGGCGGTGGGGTCGCTCTGGGCTTCACGGCGATTGGCGCCGTGGCCGATGACTTCATTCCCGGTGGGGCCATGCCACACCACCAAGGCGCCGACGGGGATTTCACCGCGTCGGGCGGCGGCATGGGCTTTGGCCAGGGCCTGATGCATGTAATTTACATCATCTGCCAACGATATTTCATAATCGCGATGATCTTGCATGGTTTTAGCCGATACGCCTTATTTGCCACCGGCAGACTGCGTTCACGGGCGGCAGGCAATACCCTACCGCAAGCGACGGGCGTTTGCTATAATGCTCGTTTGTGTCGATTTTTGGGCCCACGGGCCGCGTTTTGTGGAAGGTCTTCGCTTGCTTCACTCCCGACTGCCCGCGCCTGCGCACGCCGAGGTTTGGCTTGATTTTGACGGCACCATTTCCCAACAAGACATTCTCGAT
>JAJZCU010000241.1 GCA_021828935.1 Planctomycetota bacterium
CAGAACTGTTAGCCGCCCGCGCCGGCCCACTGGGCCGCGACGGGCGCGTGGCGGCGACACAATTCCGCGGCGCTGCGGTGACCGGGGCGCGGATGTGTTGCGCCGGCGGAAATACCGCACACCGCGCTGCCGACGGGGGCGTATGTTGTGTCGGGCAACTGCCACGCGCCCGCGCGCGTCTGCGGACGCGGCTAATAGCGGTCGTGGGATTTGTTCGCGACGAATGCGGGGTTTTGTGCGTTGAACCCGGCGCAAAATGCCGCGGCCCGCGCACCGCCGCCCGTGGGCGCAACGTAACGTGCAAAGGAACGCGCACGGCGCATCAAGATTTCAAATCAACGACCAGACCTGTTAGCCGCCCGCGCCGGCCCATTGGGCCGCGGCGGGCGCGTGGCACCGGCGCAATCGCACCGTGTGGCGGGGGCGGCCGGTGCGCAGATGTGCCGCTCGGGCGGAAATACCGCACACCGCGTTGCCGACGGGGCGCGTGCCATGTCGGTAAAATGCCACGCGCCCCCGCGCGTCTGCGGACGCGGTTAATCCTGGGCGTCGAATTGGTTAGGAACGAATGCGCGGGTTTTGTGCGTTGCCCGGCGCAAAATGCCGCACGCCGCGCCGGCCGCCGGGATGGCCGGGCCCCCCTCGGTCCCTTTGACTGGCCACACATTCTTCCGCCCCGCAGGGGCTTGGGCCTGCGCGCATGGCGTGACCCCGCGTTGCAAACGCGGGGCTAAGATCTTTTTGCCCCTTCGGGGCGGGTCTCGCGGGGTTTCGCGCTTTGGCCCCGGGGCGCCACGGCCGCACACCGCGCTGCCGGTGGCCCACCAACGCCAGCACCCGCACGCCGCCGCATCCGCATACGCATGCCGCCCCAGCGCAAAAAAACGGCCACGGATCAACTTCATCAGCAGGCCAATAATAGAATAACAATTGCGGAAAGCAGTTGTGCCTGATTGATGTTGTCGCGCCCGTGGCCGAAAGCGGTTTACCGCCATTCTGCTTGCTGTTGCACCTCCGCTGCACCTGTTGGGTGCGGTCATGCGTTCACTTGATTATTGGTACGGGCGCCCCGCAAAGCAAACAAATTCCTTCGCCGATACAAAAATTGCCGGTGGGCGATGAATATCACCATGCGGTGTTCTATTGGGGCATTTGCATGTTGCCCGAGGCCGGTTCGAATGACGCGGCGCCCTCTGGGCCATTCTGAATGCTGCCAGGCCGCTGTAAAACGCTTGGTTCGCGCGCAGCGCCTGGCGCCACATGTTGCCGCAGCGTCACAATATCCGGCAAATTGCGATAATAATGGTCAAAATCCAGCCCGTAACCCACCACGAAGGCATCTGGAATGTCAAAACCCATAAAGTCCGCAGTCAGGCAGTTCCGCGCCGCCACCGCCTTGCGTAACAGCACGCAGGTTTTCACGCACCGGGCGCCTTGGCCGGCAAGGATGTCCTTCGCCATGGCTAACGTCCGGCCACTGTCCAAGATATCATCAATGACCAATACGCTTTTGCCCCGCACCTGAAATTCCAGCGGATACAGCACCCGCGGCCCCTGGCTGGTGGTACACTTGCCCGGATAGCTGGAAACAGCCATCACATCGATCCGCATCCGCATGGGCAGCTGTCGCACTAAATCGGCCAGGAAAATGATCGCACCGGTCAGCACCGGCACAATGACCAATTCGTCATCGCCACAAGCGGTGGCAATCTCAGTGGCCAGGGAACGCACGCGGCTGGCAATGGCGTGGCGATCCAGCAGGGTTTCGGCGATGTGGTCATCCATTCCACGCAGCATATCAGAACAGCCGCATCGATCAACGGGCCATGGACAGGAAGTTGGGTGCTTTTGCTGCCAAGATGTCCAAATGGGGCCGCCAGATGCCAAACGGCACACGGTTTGATGGTGCAACTTACAATCAGCGGAGTTCGCGTGGTGCGAAAACCGATTTTTCCACAGGAGATTCATCATGGCAGAAACAGAACAAACCAGCCTGAGTCGCGAGACTGAAATCACGCCGCGGCACAGCATCGTGGTGGTGCGTGAACCGCAGGAGCAATGCAAGGAAATTAATGTCGGATCGGCGGAACGCGTGATCTCGGCAGTGGGCGGCAGCACGCTGATTTTGCATGCCATCAAGCATCCTTCGCTGTTCAATCTGCTGCTGGGCGTCGGCGGCGGCATGTTGGTACGCCGGGGCGTGTTCGGCCACTGTGATCTGTACGATGCCATGGGCATCAATGGCAACACGCCGCGGCCAGGCCAGCAAAACCCTGCGTAAGAACGCGGCAAAGGGCTTCGAGGGCCAGCGTTTCATTGCGCCTCATCCATTGGCGCCGGGGGCTGGGCTCGGGGGTCGCCCGATTGATTAAATGGGTGTTGATGGCAATACGTCTTACGGGCTGGCGGTTCCAAACGGCGCGGTAAAGACCACGGACCCCGGCACATTCCGAGATTTCGCCGCGGTATGTGAGGCGGTGCGTGCGCAGCCGGGCCGCAGTGCGAAGATTGCGCTGTTGGCGGCCTATTTGCGCACGCTGCCACCCGGCGATGTGCCCACGGGCACGCGCTTTCTATCGGCCCGTGCGTTTAGCGCGGGCAGTCCGGCAACTTTGGGGGCGGGCGGGGCCTTGGTGTTGCAGGCGGTTATTGCGTTGCTGTCGGCGCACGCCGACAGGCCGGGCGCGAAAACCGTTGAGGCGCTGCAAGCTGCGTTTCACAAGCATGGGGAAATCGGCGAAGCGGTGCGCGATTTTTGGCCGGCTTTGCCGGCCGGCGCCGGGGGGCTGACGCTGGCGGAAGTGGGGACTGTATTTTCTCAAATTTCCGCGGTCGGCGGAGCCGAGGCCAAACGGCGGTTGCTCATGGACCTGCTGGCCCGCGCGGCGCCCGTGGAGGTGGATTATTTAATTAAGATTATTTTGGGGGACATGCGCATCGGAGCCTCTGAAGGCGTGGTGGAAATGGCGCTGGCCCGGGCCTTTGACGCCCCGCTGCCCGCCGTGCGGCAGGCCCGGTTGTTGCTGGGCGATCTGGACGCGGTGGCGGCGTTGGCGGCGCGGAACGCATTGGCGCAGGCTAAGTTTAGGCCGTTCCATCCAGTGGCGTTCATGCTGGCCCAACCGGCGCCGAACGCCGCGGCAGTTGTGGCGACGCTTGCCGGGCGGGCCGCCTGGGCGGAAGACAAATTTGATGGCATCCGGGCCCAGGCACACGCCTGCAGCGGCAACCACCGCGTGGAATTGTTCTCGCGCGGTTCGGGGAACGTTTCCGTGGCTTTTCCAGACATCGCGGCGCCAATGTTAAAGTATTGTCTGGCCACGCAGGCCGGCTTTGTGCTGGATGGCGAAATCGTGCCGCTGCGGCGCCTGCCCGATGGCGCAACGCAGAGTCTGCCGTTTGCCGGCTTGCAGCGGCGGCTGGGGCGCAAGGCGCCGGACGCGGCGTTTATGGCGCGATATCCGTGCGCGTTTGTTGCGTTTGATTTGTTGTGGATCAACGGCGAACTGTTGTTTGACGTTCCACTGCATGCGCGCCGGAAAAAACTGGCCGAGCTGTTCGCGGCCGTTCCGCCGCACGATCCGTTTTTTGTGGCCCAGGCCACGCCGTTGCGCGACGCCGGCGATTTGGAAGACCTGTTTGCCGCCGCCCGGCTGCGGCGCAATGAAGGATTGGTTATTAAACAGGCGGACAGCTTGTACGCCCCCGGCCGCCGGGGCGACGCGTGGATGAAACTTAAAAGCCATCTGCCCACGCTGGACTGCGTGGTGGTGGCGGCGGAAAGGGGGCATGGCAAGCGGCGCGACGTGCTGTCGGATATTACCTTTGCCGTGCGCAGCGATGAGGTTGGCGGCGGCCTGGCCGTGATCGGTAAGGCCTACAGCGGACTGACGGACGGGGAGATTGCCCAACTCACGGAGCAATTTCGGGGCGAAACGCTGGAGGTTGCTGGCCGCGTCCACCGCTTGCAGCCGCGGGTGGTGGTGGAAATTGCGTTTGATCAGATCACGCGCAGCGGCCGACACGACAGCGGTTTTGCGCTGCGTTTCCCGCGCATTGCGCGGCTGCGGCCGGACAAAGGCGTGGGCGATATTGACGCGCTGGCCCGGGTGCGGGAAATATTTAACAGCCAGGAGAATCTGTCTCAGGGGCCCGCGGACCATGCCGCGCGAGAGAATGCCGTTGATAAAATGCCGCCGGGTGAAGCGGCGGCGCTGGCGGCGGACGCCGACGCGGCGGCCGAACAGCAGCCGGGCCGGACCAAGCGGCGCCGGCGAACGAAAGAAAACAAAGAGCAGTTGCGGCTGTTTTAACCCCCTTCTTCACGCATGAATTAATAATGGAATATCCTGGGGCAACTGGTCCGCCACGGCGGTGAGAATGTCCCCTTTTAAGGCCCGCAGCAGCGCCCCCCTGGCGGGACACGCCCATCAACAGGGCGCTGACGTTGTACGTGGCGGCGAAGTCCAGAATGCTGTCGGGCACATTGGGCGAAACGACATACACCGGCACCATGGGCACATTGGCTTTTTCACAGGCATCGCGGGCCAGCATAAACGTTTCGCGCGCGGCGGGGTCTTCTTCCGGGCGTGGCCCGCGCGTGCCGGCGGCGAAGCTGACCTGCAGGGGTCGCACAAAAATAACAAACAACAAACCATTGATCTGGCTACC
>JAJZCU010000242.1 GCA_021828935.1 Planctomycetota bacterium
CAAACAATTTTCGCACAGACGATGCGGGCATTGGCGGCCCGTTGCCGACGCAGTGCCGCCACGGTTTCCGCGGGCACAAAGTATTGTTCAGCATGCATATTGTGGGCCTCAAGGGTGGGCGTAAGCACGGGTCGGAAAGTGCCAATTCCCACATGCAGCGTGACAGCGGCTTGCTGGATGCCGCGGGCGGCCAGACGCGCCAGCACGGCGGCCGTAAAGTGCAGACCTGCGGTTGGGGCGGCGACGGCGCCGGGATTCTGTGCGAAAATTGTTTGATAATCGGCGGCGTCGGCGGCGTCGTCACGACGCGCCGTGGGTTCCATGATCGGCTCGTGGTCTGCCGCCTCTTCCCGCTTTGCGTCTGCTTCCCGGGCTTTCAGGATGTACGGCGGCAGTGGCATTGTTCCAGCCTGTGCCAGCAACATGTCCGCGGATTGGACTTTTGAAAAGTGCAGTTCCCATTGCCCCCTTTCCTCCAGGGGTGCGCGGACGACGGCGTGGGCGACCGGATGACCCGCGTGATCCAACAGGCTCAATTCGGTTCCAGGTTTTAATCGTCCGCGGGCCTGTAGTAAAACAGCCCACACGCCGGTGGAATTTTCTTTGATAAAAAGACCGGCCACGGTGGCGCCGGTGGTTTTGCGGAAGCGCAGCCGCCCGGGCAGCACGCGGGTGTTGTTGGTCACGAGCATATCCGTGGGCTTGAGCAAACCAGGAAGTTCATAAAATTTGCGGTGCTCTATGAAGTCGCGTGCGCGGTGGTACACCAGCACGCGGCTGGCGTCACGCGGCCGGGCGGGGCGCCGGGCGATCAGCGTAGGGTCCAGGGTGTAGTTCAGATCATCCATATTCATGGCGGGCATTGTAGGGCATGGTGGTAATCATCCGCGACCGTGGGACCGTTATTCCGCGTCGACATGGCGCAGCATAGGCCGGGCGTCCGGTGGATGGTCCAACGATAAAAGGGGCATTGACGGGTGCTTTCACGGCGTTCCCCGGCTACGATATGCGCATGCATTCAATGGCCGAAGAATTTGATGATGCGTCGTCGGCGCCCCGGCGCATAGCGCTGCCGGTGGCGCTGCCGGTGCGGGGGCGCGGGGCGGCGGAGAACCCGGCGAATCGGTTTGAACATTCGTACCATGCGCCCAATCCCGATGCGGAAGATCCGCGTGATCACGTCGACGATGACGGCGCCGGCGATGGCGCCCGCGCCGCGCCCACCCAATTTCTGCCGGATCATTCCCGCAGCATCATTGCCCGCAACGACAGCCCTGATGTGGGCTTTACCTACAGCTTAAATGCCTACCGCGGCTGCGAGCACGGCTGCATTTATTGTTATGCAAGGCCCACCCACGAAACGCTGGGTTTCTCCGCGGGGTTGGATTTTGAATCGCGCATTTTAGTCAAGCACAATGCGCCGGATTTATTGCGCCACGAACTTTCCGCCGCCCGGTGGAAACCGGCGGTCATTGCCATGTCCGGCGTGACGGATTGTTACCAGCCCGTGGAACGCAAGCTTCAACTGACGCGCCGGTGTCTGGAAACGCTGCGCGATTTTTACAATCCCACGGTCATTATCACAAAAAATCATCTCGTAACAAGAGATATTGACATACTTGCGGATATGGCCAGAAAGAACGCCGCCGCCGTCATGGTGTCCATTACCACCCTGCGCGATGATTTGGCGCGCATCATGGAGCCGCGGACCAGCCGGCCCCAGCGCCGGTTCGAGGCGGTTCGGGCGCTGGCCAGCGCGGGCGTGCCCGTTGGGGTGATGGTGGCGCCGGTGATACCCGCATTAACTGATGAAGAAATGCCGGATATTTTAGCGGCGGCCGGACAGGCTGGCGCAATGTACGCCGGGTACACGCTGGTGCGTTTGCCGTTGGCGGTTGCGCCGTTGTTCGATGACTGGCTGGCGCGGCATATGCCGGACCGGCGGGAGAAAATTCTCAACCGCATCCGGGCCATGCGTGAAGGGCGGCTCAACGACGCGGACTTCGGCCGCCGCATGACCGGCCAGGGGGTATTTGCCGAACAGTTGCGGCAGGTGTTTGCGTTGTCGTGTCGGCGGGCGGGAATTGGCGACCGTTTTCCCGAGCCATCCGCCGGGGCGTTCCGGGCGCCGGGCCGGGCGGTGCAGATGGGCTTGTTTGGCCAGTGACCGGCGTAGATTTACGCGGCAGCCGTCACGGAAGTCCAATCGGCGTATTTGGCAAGTCCGGGAAACGGGGCAGGGTGGCTGAAGTGGGCGGATGAACGCGGAAACGTTGGGAACCACAATTGGCGGTAATCCTGATTACTCCGGTTTTCTGAACAGCGCCAAGCTGGCGGTTTGGCCATGAATGAAGTTGCGGCCGCCCACGGGGCCAAATTCGCCCGCGCAGAAAAAGCCGGCCACGGGCACGTCGCCGAGCACCTGGTGCAATGCGCGGATGTCGTGGTCCGGGGCGCCAAAGAGTTGCGTGCCGCGACCGTTACAACTGAACATCAGCGCGCCGGCGGGGGTGTTGGCCAGCATGATTTCGCCCTGCAATAACAGGCGCAGGTCTTCATCCGCGGCCCTGGCGTCCTGCACATGGAACTGCACGGTTTGGCCGGGCCGCACCATGTCGCCGATGGCAATGCCGCCGCTTTCGCGCTGCACGCCCATGATCGTTCTTATGAGAAAATCGCCACGTCCAAAGTTGCCTTTGCCCTCGTCAATCACGCGGCCCACCTGCAACTGGCGCGTTTGCAGCAGTTGCCGGTCCACCAGCGATAATCCTGTTAACATTTCTTCCAGAGCGACAATGGCCGGTTTCCCGCCGAGTTGTTCAATAACATTTTGGTGGGCTTTGGTGATGACAAAAGGCTGGCCAATGGGCCGGCAGCCCTGGGATACCACGCAATCAACCTGAATGGGGCCGGCCACGGAAAGGCCGACGAGGCCGGAGTTGAAAATCTGTCCGTTGATGGCCAGCCGTGCCTCGCCTGGTTCGCGCATGCCGCTGGCCATGCCGCCAATGATGGGGGCGTTGGGAAACAGCATGGAACAGGCGTCCAGCAGTTGCACAATGGGGGTGGAATAGGGGTCGCCGAGCATGAGAAAAGCGCGAAGGTCGGCTCCGGCCTCCAACCTGGCCAGCAGCGTGCCGGATTCGCCCAACAGTTCGGGCCATTCTTCATCAGCAAAGTGAAATGCATCCACCGTCACGCCCGGCAGGCTCATGGCCAGGGCCGCGGCGGCGGGCTGCTTTTCCACTTCGCGCTGTTCACCGAGCACGCTTTCGGCAGTGCAGGCCAGCAGTCGTTTGGGCTTTAGCCGTTTTTCAACAGCCTCCACAATCCCCTGAAAATTTTCCTTTAACGCGGTGGTGACAAACAGCACCAGCAAATCCGCGGAATGGTTGCCCAAGCTGCGCCCCAGCCTGTCGCAGAGATTCGTGGAGACTGTTTCCACATCGGAATTGGCTGTTAAGGCGGAGCAAATGTGCATGCAAAACGATTCCTGTAAAACCACCGCAAGTGTAGGTGGTACGGGGGCCGGTGTCTATTTGGAACATCAACGTCTGTGGCGTCCAAATCCAGATGTCCGCCTTTTCGTCTCAATAGAAATGGCCGCGTCGGGAAGCGCAGGTTCAAAGGGGCCGGCATATCCAGTAAAAAGAAAATAAATTATTAGGCGCAGACGTCGCCGCTGCCCGGGCCATCCGGCCGCCGGCCGGACGCCGGCAGTGGCCAAAGCCTTGCGCGCCAATTATTCAAAACCCAGCGTGCCACTGGTGACGCCGAACTGGGTTAATACCCGCAAGGCGCTTCCCGTGCGGCGCGGATCATCCAGGCCGGCCAGCAGGCGGGCGTAGCGGTCCACAACCGCCGCGGCGGCGGGGCCGTCTTCGCGCAGCAGTTCCACGCGGAATAAGTTCAAACCGGCCCGGCGCATTTCTGGTAAATAATACGCGGCAGACTGCGCTGTGCCGTTGAACACCGTATTGCGGCAGCCGGTGTCCGCCAGCAGGGCGTGGTCAACACCCATGCGGTCGCGCAGACTCACGCGGTGGGTTTCGCAGGGGCGGCCGCAGTCGCGGTAATCCCGGCCTTCCGAGAGCGTGTGGGCGAACACGCAATGTTCCATATGAAACATGGGCATGTGCTGGTGCAGAACGATTTCGCAGATTTGCGGGTTCACGCGCCCGGCCAATTCCAGCAACTGCCCAATGTTCATGTCATAACCAGGCGTGATGCGCTGCAGGCCCAGTTGCATGAACGCGTCCGCTGATAATTCATTGACAACATTCAGAGAATGATCGGCCACAACGGGCAATTGTGGCGCCTGCTGGCGAAAGAAACCAATGGCGGCGTGATTGCGGGCCAGAATGGCGTCCGGCGCCGCTTCCAACACAATGCGCAACAGACCCTCTTCGCCGGGCTTTACGATGCGAACCGTGGCCAAACCGGCGGAAATGCCCACAGCGCGGCATAACGCCACGGCTTCACGCGAAAGCCGAATGTCTTCAAAATCACAATAAATTACCGTGGGGCGCAGGCCGGGCATGGGCGGCTGCCAATCCAGAATGGCCCGCAGTTGGTCCAGACGGCGCACCAGTATGCAAAGCTCCGGCGCGGCCATTTGGCCGGCGCCATCTGGTTTGGCAGTATTGACTTGCGC
>JAJZCU010000243.1 GCA_021828935.1 Planctomycetota bacterium
TCCACCAAGGCCGACAACTGCTCGCCCATGATGGCGTAGATAAATTTATCAATTTTGTCGATGCGCGCCGCCCCGGCCAGGCCCGCCGCCACCGAAAGCCCCTGCCCCAGCGACCCCGTGGCCGCGTCAAAAAACGGGAAACCCAACACCGGATTCGGGTGTCCATCAATGGCGCTGTCAATGGCACGCAACGTCATGGCGTCTTGCACGGTCATCTTTTTGGCCTTGCCGTGCGGGTAAAATTCCACGCCAATGTCCGCGCAGGCCGCGTAGATAATCGGCACGGCGTGGCCTTCAGAAAGTACCAGGCGGTCGGACCCGGGATTTTTCGGATTGGCGGGATCCCAACGCATCGTGTGGTACATGAGCACGGTGACCAGATGGGTCAGCGAAAGGGCCGTCGTGGGGTGCCCGCTGTTCGATGCAGTGGTGGCCTCGACCGATATTTTACCAATCTGGACAGCCTTGGAATTTACGATTTGATCAAAATTGGCCATGAGATTCTCCACGAAAAAGGGGGCACAAGTTTTTGGAATTCCGAAATTCGCAACGGCGGTCCGTGTCTTGCGGAAAAATGGACCTGCCGCGGGAACACGGCATGATAGCCGATGGGGCCGACACTACGCCAGTTCTGGTCCCGCGAGAGCCCCGGCGTCTGGGCCGCATCCGCGTCCGCCAAAAATAAACCACTGAGCCGTAGAGATCGCGGAGACGACCGGAAGGAACGCGTGTGGGTTTTTGAGGCGCTCGGGCTGGTGCGGTCGTGGCGAACCACGGGATTGATTCATACTGCTTACAACGTACCCCGCGGAAATGGTATGTTGAGCCGGACGGGGGCGACGTGAGATCGCTTTTTCGGAAGTCTTTCGCCGAAATTTGCACTGACCACCGGCCTGGAACGAGGCCGCTTACGCCTGACGCCCCTCGGACCCTCATCCGTTCGTTCTCGGCGTTTCAATGCATCTTGGGCGCCTCAGCGTCTTTTCTTTCGCCTAAGCGACGTCATGCGGCCCGGAGCCGAAAAAGCGTGCCATTGGACGCCGCGAACGATGTGTCGGCCAACCGCAAAAAGCATTTTTTAGACCCTAAAACCATTTTCGCCAGATTTTTATTGACACGGCAGGGGCGGGCCTTATGATGAAGAAGCATCGTGGCTATGCGCACCGGGACGGAAGTCAATCCCAGCGCACGTTGCGGCGGAGAACCAACGGCATGCAAACTGAAACGCCCCATCTCAAAGTGACCCGCCTGGATGACAGCGATATTGTTCAGGTGGAATTTAAGAGTCGAAAAATTCTCGACGAAGCGAATATCGCCGAAATCGGCGAGCAGTTGTCGGCCTTGGTGGAAAAAGAGGATAAGCCCCGAATCATCATTTCGTTCGCCGCAGTAGATCATCTCTCATCCGCCGCCCTGGGCACGCTCATCACCATTAACAGCAAAGTTAAAACACGCGGCGGCCAGCTTCGCCTCAGTGATATTAACCCCCAGATTTACGAAGTTTTCCTGATCACGAAGCTCAACCGCCTTTTTCGTATTTTTCCAACTGTCAAGGAAGCTCAGGAGAGCCTCCAGCCGGCTTCGGCTTCGTAGCGCCGAAGTCTGTTTTACACCAGTCCCATGGATGGGTGCGGCTGATCATTACAGTCGCGGGACAATCCTGCCGATGACTCCCCTGCAAGCGGGCTGCCTTGATGCCCGGCTTTTGGGAGGGTGCGGCTGGTATTTTCTCTCTTGTTCATCTTGCTGAACACGGACAGGAGCGCTTTATGCGGCACAATATGAAACTTACGCGGGGTTCGTCCAACCCGTGGCATGTCGTTGATTTCCCAAGTTGTTGCTCCAGTGCTCATCAAGTGGAGCAGGAAATCCTTGATGCCTGCCGCCAGAGCCACTATTCCGACCGTGATCTTTTTGCCCTTAAATTAGCCCTCGAAGAAGCCATGATCAACGCCGTCAAGCACGGCAATCACTCCGACCCCGCCAAGCATGTCCATGTTGCCTACCGCGTTACGCCGCAGCGGGCGGATATCTCAGTAGAAGATGAAGGCACCGGTTTTAACCCCGCCGCCATTGCCGACCCCACCAACGAGGAAAATCTGGAAAGCTGCCATGGCCGCGGGCTGTTGCTGATGCGGGCATTCATGTCCAGCGTCGTATTTAATCCCGAAGGCAACCGCGTGACCCTCACCAAGTTCAACGAAAGCTTCCGCCGCGACCCCGCCCGCACCGTCGCCTTTGGATAAAGTTTCCGCCCCAGAAATTTTCTTCCGCCCCCCCGTTGTGTCGGCGACATAGCCGCTCTGCGGCGCACGCGGCCTCGAGCAGCACACGGATGAGGGGACCGCCAACTGCTCCGAAAAATAATTAAACCGTAGTTCCTAGCCATTCCGCCTATTAAGTTTTTGCAAACCCCTTGTAAATGGCGATTTTTATGCCGTTTCGGCACACGAAACAGCCGATTTTGTACCCATGTAAATTGTGTTTATGCGCCTGACTTTATTGCGGTTTATTCTTACGCTGTGTGCATGTGCATTAAAAGAGATTTAACTCGCTCTCCGATGGTTTCGCCGCACTGTCGTGGAGCTGCCATCCGCCGTTCCGCGTCGTTAAATCGCCAAATACACCGGTATTTCCCTTACGCGTTAGCGCCCAGGCGTTGCAGAGCACCCCCCAGGCTGCATCCCAGCCTGTGCCCAGTAAACCGGGGGCGAAAAATTGAAAAAAACCTTATTCCATGCGGGTTTTGTGATTTTTGCGGCAGGAACTACGGATTAAATTATAACATTCAAAACCGAACTGGATGCGGCGCGCGCTGTACAAGCGGCTTGCATAATGATTTTTTTTCCGCCCCCGGCAACCCCGGTGATCCTTTTGTTCCTGTGTAAATGAATCATGGGCCGGCCGGCGGGTCCGCCGGCCCGGCGCCGGAACGGTCCGCGTCTTTCAGCGGCGGCGGGGCTGGATCTGGTGCGTGGCCTTCGGCGTTGCCCTCGTAGAAATAGTGCATCTTGGTTTGGCCTCCCTGCATGGCAAACACGGCCCGCGACCATATCCCCTGGCCCATCCTGCCAAACAACTCATGCATATCCAAAAATGCCTGCTGCGCCGCCGGCTGCGGGCGAAATGTCTTCAGCGCACCGCTGGCCGGGGCGAAGGTACACATCCATTTCACGTGCGTTTTATAAAATGTCGCCTCCATCCGCGCGGCGCGGAAATCTTCCCCAATGCTCATGAGCACCGAATTTTCAATCTGCTGAACGTAGGCGGCCTTCCGCGCGTCGAAGGCTATCTCAGCCATCTGATCCATAACCACGTCTCCGGTGACATCCAAATAATTTAACAGCGGCCCGGGCGGCCACGCCGGTTTCACATCCGGGCCCGGCCGGCGCCTCCGATGGCCTGACGTTTACCAAACTAAGCCCCGCCCGGCGGTTTCGTCGGGCCCGCGCCGGAACGGCCAGCCTCGTTGTGGGGCGGCGGAACCGGCGACATCGCGCGGCCTTCAAAATCGCCTTCATAAAAGTATTCCACCTTGCTCTGCTTCGCATCCAGCGTGGTGATCGATCGCGACCATGTCTCCTTGCCGCTTCGCTGGAACCAGGCGGCATGCAAATCCAGATAAGCCTGCTGCCCCCCCGGCCGCGGCGCAAACGGTTTAACCGCCCCGTTCTTGGCCGCCACGTAGCTGCACGTCCATTTCACATGCGTGTGGTACACCGTGACTTCCATCTGCGCCGAATGCCAAGGCTCAGGGATGGACAGCCTGATGGAATCTATGATTTGCTCCGTGTACCCGCTGCATCGCGTTTCCCAGGCCATTTTCGACATCTGCGGCGTGTGCGGCGTGTTCATATCGAGTGACTCCTGTTTTCGTACCCAGTTCTCGTACCCAGTTCTCGTACCGGCGCGATTGTAGCACATCGCCCGGTCGGTCGTCACGAAAGGACTTGCGCCCGGCGCCGTGGAATATTGGAAACCGCGAAACCGGCACTGGCCATTTGCTTCTCAAACTTGCAAATCGCACGCCTTGGACTTGACAATTTTCACGCCGTTCTCGTACAGTATAAGTCGCGCTGGGCGACCCTGCGGCGGCACAGCCCTTGTCTCGCCGGCTTCATGGTCTTCCCGCGGGCAGATAGCTCAGTTGGTAGAGCAAAGGACTGAAAATCCTTGTGTCGCCGGTTCGATTCCGGCTCTGCCCATTTTCTCATATTTAATATTGTTTCAATATTCGCGGCGATCGCGGAGTTCCCTGGGCGCTCAGTTGCGGCCTCATTCGAACGGTTAACCTTGGCCAGCGCCCACGGGCACCTTGGAGAAAACGCGAAATGGCGCATCAGGATGAATTTGATGATGATGAATTCGCGGAAGGCGATCCCGAAGATGACGCCACGGATACCACCATTGCGTGTCCGAACTGTCGTAAAATGATCTATGATGATGCCGACCAATGCCCACATTGTGGCGAGTATATGCTTGAAACCGATGGGCATGGGCGCGCCCACCGCTGGTGGATCGTGGCCGCGTGGGTGCTGGCATTTATGGCCTTGGCGGCGTTTCTGATGGAAACGTTGCGGTGAGGGCGCACGCACCGCCTGCATCGCGCCGCCGAAAATGACGTTCTGGGTGCGAAAACAGGAGTCACTCGA
>JAJZCU010000244.1 GCA_021828935.1 Planctomycetota bacterium
GCATGAATTCCGAACAGCGGCAAAAAATGCACGCCCGCCGACGCCGCCAACAACTGCAATGGCGTTGTAATCTTCACATACAACACTTCCGGCGGGTTGATCATGAAAAGCAGGTAGCAGATGGGAAGCCAGAGAATTTTGAGGTATTCCCAGCCCAAAATCCACAACGTTAATCCGAACAGCACCACCAAAATGGTCAAATTCGAGGCCTGCGGTTGCCCCGCGATGCGAAACAATACCTGCGATGCCACCCCGTACAGCAGCAGCACCAGCCCTATGGTTGATCCCTTGGGCCGTAAATTTAACAGTGTGTCTTTGTGCAGATACGCCAAATACAGCGCGATCAGCGGCACCAAGAAGCCATGGCTCCAATCCGGGTCGGTGTACCAGGTGTGAACCAACTGCCGGGCGTTTATTTCAAACAACCAGCCGTACAAAACCGCCAGCACCCCCAGGGCCACCAGCAGCGGCGTGGAAAAGCGGCCCGTCCGGCCCGGATCCGTGCTGCGGGGCGCGGCAATCTGCCCGTAGTCAAACGTGGGCCGCGTGGCCGTGGCCGCCGTCGGATTGCCCGCGTCAGGCAGCATTGCGGTTGGTTGTGGAGAGGACGACATTTACACCTTCGCCAATATTTCCTATTTCTGAATCGACTCAACTCGACCGGGGGCTTTTGTGGGTGCCCGGGGGGCACTCCGCACATAGGGGCCAAAACCTTGGCGGCCGGCGCCCCTTGCTGCAACAATTCGCCCTTGGCCAGTCCCGCGAGAGCCCGCCAAAGCGCCGCCGCGCAGCACGCCTTAAAGCATGTCGGCGCGGCAAGATGGTCATTCCGGTATCGGCAATACGCAACAGGGGGATGGGCGGTTTTCTCAAAAAACTCACCACCGCCGCTTGGCGCCCTTCTCCCGGGGAATGATGAAAATGAAACCTAAAGAGCGCACTGCGGCCATTGACGTTGCGCTGAAAACCGTGGCGCCACGCCAGGCCGTGGAACCCCTGTCCCGTGCAAACGTCCGCTAATGATGCCCCCAGTTTACCAGAAAGCGCGGAACAGCGTAACCCCCGAGCCGACGCGGCGACGAAACGTCGTTTCACGCGAACGCGCACGGCGCCGCTGGGCTAAAAGGGGGGCGGCCATCTTGGCCACCAGACCGATCCTGCGCCTGCATTGCCACGCCGCCCCCGAACATTATTTTGGCCATGACTGCGTCGGGCTGGAAGCCCGTCCCCCATTGTCTGGCCGTCCACCGTCCGTGCTCAGCGTGCTGACCGTCTCAGCGTTTTTTATGTCGTTTGTGCCGCGCCTTCTCGCCCGGCGCCGCATTGATTCATACGCGGCGATCCCGAGCCTGTCGGTTTTTTCTGGTATGATGCGTTTCCATCACTACGCCATATTAAGGATGCGAAATGGTGAAGCCACAAAGCTTGTCTGTGCCAATGGAACCCGCCTCCGGCGCCGACGCACTCGACGCCAGCCAATGGCTTTCCGAACACGGCAACGCACTGCTTGCATACGCCAGTGCGCGGCTCACAGACCGTGAAGTCGCTGAAGATTTGGTGCAGGAAACGTTTGTCGCCGCATGGGCGGCGCGCAACTCCTTCAAGGGCGATTCGCAGGCCCGCACATGGCTCATTGGCATTCTGCGCCACAAGCTATCGGATCACTTTCGGCGGCAGGCGCGCGAGCCGATCACATCGCCTCTGCCCGAAGACCCGGCGTTTGACGGACAGTTTGATGCCCGCGGACACTGGCGTGCCGCCCCGAAGGCCTGGGCGCCGGACGCCGGCACGTTGTTGGAAAACCATGAGTTCTGGGAAGTGTTTCACCAATGCATGGCAAATTTGCCGGAAATTCAGGGCCGCGCATTTGCGGTTCGGGAATTAAATCAGACGCCCGCCACCGAAGCATGTCAGGTCTTGCAGGTTACGCCGACCAACCTGTGGCAGTTGCTTAGCCGCGCCCGGTCGCGGCTGCGGCGCTGCCTGGAGGTCAAATGGTTTTGTAATAAAGAGTAAAAGTTATGCTGGTTTGCCGCGACTTCGCCCGGCTGCTCTCCGAGACGCTGGACCACCCATTGGAACCGCCACAGCGCATGCGTGTGCGGTTTCATGTGGTACTGTGCGGCCCGTGTCGGCGTTATGGGGCGCAGATTTCAGCCCTTTCAGCGCTGCTTCGGGCGATGGAATCGCGCCCCGGTTTCGCTGGGCCAGCCGGGCCCCTGGTTGAACTTTCGCCTGAGGCCCGCGCCCGCATTCTGGCGGCCATCGCGGCCGCAACGCCGCCGGCCGCTGATCCGGAGACCCGATCCGACCAAAAATAATTTTGTCAGGCATGGCTTTGCAATCGTACCAATAATTGTTGCGTGCGACGCCGCACGACAAGCGTAGTTGTAAATGCAGGACTTTTACCATGACCACCATGCCGCCCCAGGAAAACTCCGACGCCCCGCCTGATGACGTAACTCCCGAACCCGTCTACAACAGCCGCCGATGGCTGCTGCGGGCGGGCATCCTGGCCGCCACCGCCCTGGCCACCGGGGATATTTATGAGTATTTCAACGCCCCGTCGAACGCCCGCGTGAAAACCAAAAAGCTTGCCGCCATCGTCAAACCCAAAAGCGCCGCCGACCGCGGCTTCACCGTTCCCGATCGGGAAACGTCATTTAAGGATATCACGCATTACAACAATTTTTATGAATTCTCGACCGACAAAAACGAAGTGGCCAATGATGTTTCCCACTTCACCACCGCGGGGTGGAAAGTGGAAGTGGGCGGGTTGGTCAGCCGGCCGCAGACGTTCGATCTCGACGCGCTGTTAAAGGTCGCCCCGATCGAGCAACGCATTTACCGCATGCGCTGCGTGGAGGCATGGTCCATGGTCATTCCCTGGGATGGCTTTTCACTGTCCCATCTGCTGAAGCGCGTGGCGCCGCTGAGTTCCGCCAAATACGTGGCCTTTCAAACATTGTTTAATCCGAAACTCATGCCCAACCAGAACAGCGACGTGCTGCAGTGGCCCTATATAGAGGGCCTGCGGATGGATGAGGCCATGCACCCGTTGACTATTCTTGCTTCGGGTATTTATGGCCGCACCATGCCCGCCCAGGATGGCGCCCCGGTGCGTCTGGTTATCCCCTGGAAATACGGATTCAAAGGCATCAAATCCATTGTTAAAATAACTTTGGTGGCCGATCAGCCGCCGACCACATGGAACATTGCCGAGCCCGGCGCCTATGGCTTTTATGCCAACGTGAACCCGCATGTGCCGCACCCGCGGTGGAGTCAGGCGCGGGAACAGCGCATCGGCGTGCCGGGCTGGCGGCCCACGCTGATGTTCAACGGCTACGGCGCCGAGGTTGCCAGCCTTTACAAGGGCATGAATCTTCGCAAATATTATTAACACCTTCGACGCTTTGGAATTCCCCGCCATGAAAGACCTGCGCTTCGCCAAATTTGTTGTCATTGTAAACGCCGCCGTGCCGCTGGCGCTGCTGGGGTGGGGCGCGTGGAACCATCGCCTTGGCGCGAACCCGATTAACTATGCCATTCTCACCACCGGCATGTTGACGCTGGTCTTTTTGTGCCTGTCGCTGCTGGTCACGCCGCTGCGCAGAATTACCGGCTTCAGTTGGCTTTTTCACTTCCGCCGCACGCTGGGCCTCTTCGCGTTCTTTTATGGGCTCTGCCATTTCTTGCTCTACTTTGGCATGGATCAAAGTTTTAATATTCCTAAAACGTTTGCTTCCATGCTCAAGACCAGATACCTGCTGGTGGGCTCCGGCGCCCTGCTGATATTGACGGCATTGGCGGCCACTTCCTTTAACCGGACCATCAAACGCCTGGGGCCCAAACGCTGGCAGGCCCTGCACAAGCTGGTTTATGTGGCGGCCGGCCTGGGCGTATTGCATTATTACATGCAGGCCAAGGCGGATGTGCGCCTGCCGCTGACCTTTGCCGCCGTTGTGGCCATTTTATTGTTATTTCGCATGGCCTGGGCGGCCACGCATACATCCCGCGGCGCCGGCGCTGTCATGCCCGGCGGCTGGAAAGGCGCGCTGAAAGTGGCCGCAATAGAGGCCCAAACCCCTGACGTGAGCACCTTCCGTTTAACGCCCACGCGCGGCGGCAAGCTTCCCTTTTCCTATCAACCGGGGCAGCATCTCACGCTGGAACTGCCCATTGACGCCAAACTCGTGCGCCGTTCCTACACCATCGCCTCTTCCCCCACCAAGGCCGGATGCTGCGAATTAACCATTAAACGCGAAGCCATGGGCACGGCATCGCGCCACATGCATGACAATATTCAGGTTGGCGATCGCCTGCATGTCGTGGCGCCCGGCGGAACTTTTGTGTTTACCGGCGGCACGGGAAACGCGGTGGCGCTGCTGGGCGGCGGCGTGGGCATTACGCCGCTGATGTCCATCGTGCGATATTTAACTGATAATGCTTGGTTCGGCCAAATCTATCTGCTTTATTCCAACAAAACGGAGGCCGACATTGTCTTTCGGCGGGAACTGGATGCCCTTGCCGCCCGCTTTCCCAATCTGCATGTCACTTACACGCTCACACGGGCCACGCCGGAAACCTGGGCCGGCCGCCGGGGCCGCATCAACGCCGCCATGATATCCGATATTATTCCCGACCCCGCC
>JAJZCU010000245.1 GCA_021828935.1 Planctomycetota bacterium
CTGAATTCCTGCCTGTGCCCAGTAAACCGGGGGCGAAAAATTGAGAAAAACCTTATTCCATGCGGGTTTTGTGATTTTTGCGGCAGGAACTACGGGTTAAGTTTTGGCCGGGCGTGCCCGACCTTGCCGCGGAGGTGGTGTCGCCGTCTGATCGGCCCAAAGACGTCGCCGCGAAGGCCCAAACCTGGCTGGATGCCGGAGTCAGGCTGGTATGGGTGGTCAATCCGCGGCAGCAGACTGTGACGGTATATTCGGCCGCTTGCCAACCGCGGGTGTTGCATTCAACGGACACCCTGGACGGCGGCGAAGTGCTGCCCGGATTCACGCTGGCGGTGGCGGAAATTTTCGCCCGGCCGTGAGCGGGCATTATGGGCACATGGGCGAACTGGCGATTACTTCATTTCCAAATGGCCTCTCCACGCTGACATTGGCCGCGCTTCCGTGCGAGACCGTTTTGAATCCCACCGGCAAAAACTGTTCAATCACGGCAATGTTGGTCGTGGCGTGCAGCGACAGCGGCAGCGTGCGGAATGTTCCGCCGGCCAGGGCCAATGGTATTAACAATTGGTCGGCAAGATGGACTCCCACGGGGGCGTCGCTTTTCAAATACCGTCGCACATCTTGACTGACATGCTCCGCCACGCCTTCCGCGGTGACATTTTTGGCGCCAAAGCCGGTGATCACTTCCGTTACATTGGCATAGGCCAGTTGCGTCTGCAGTACATTTCCCGGACCGTGGGCCTCGGGCAATTCTTCCACATGAAATGCGTCTTGCGGCCAGGAAAGCCGTGACGCCAGCGTATGCAGTTCGCGTTGGGCGATGCTAACGGGCAATCCGGCGATAAATGCCGTGGCCTGGTAGCCGCGCAACTCTCCGCGCGTCAGAAGATTCAGCGGTTGCCAGACTTTCACGGGCTGTATGTCCACGGAAACATGGCCGCCGCCGGCCGGATAAAAGCCGCAGCGATGCAGCTTTGCCGTAACCGATGCGCCCATTCCCGCGAGCACCGGCAGGAATGCGTCCTGGATAAAATGATAGGTTGGCGCCATGGGGTTGTGCGTGCCGCCTTCCAGTTGCAGCGAGCTGGCGCCGTCGCCGGTCAGCAGCGCCGGCAGCACCGTTTGCAGCACCAACAGGGCGGACCCCGCGCTGCCAACTGAAAATTCATAATTTCCGGCCTTTATTGGCCCGGGCCGAAAGGCCAATTCGCCTGAACCTAAGTTCGCGCCGGAACTCGCGGCGCCACAGACTTCTGTGGCGGCTCGCACGGCGGTTAAATGCTGGCGCAGCAGGCCCGGTTTGCGGCGGCCGGCGCGGATTTGCGTCATGTGAAATCCGCGACCGGTCAGCATGGAAAGGGCCAGGGCGGTGCGCAGAATCTGGCCGCCGCCCTCGCCGGCCGTGCCATCCAGTAATACCAATGGGTCCGTGGGTGCAGGCATTTAGTCATCCGCCTTGTCTGAATCTTTAATGACAAACCGCGCGCGCAGCCGCGCCACTTCCGTGGCCAGGTCGGCCGCCTCCACGCTGTGCAGCACCGCGTCGAAGTTTTTGTATGCGGCGGGGGCCTCATCCATGGGATAACGCCGGCAGTTTGTTAAAATGTCCGCGGCGGCGAAACTTTCATCAATGGCCTGTTGGTTAAATTCCCGAATGGCGGCCTTGCGGCCCTTCACCCGGCCGGCGCCGTGGTTCACGCTAAACGCGCTCTTTTGGGCCCCTGGCTGCGCCACCATTACGCTGCTGCCCGCCTGCGGATTTCCTGGCAACAAAATAGGATGGCCGGTTTCATAAAACGGCGTGTCTTTCAGCGCATGATGCCGCGCGGGAAACGCCCGCGTTGCCCCTTTGCGATGTACCCACGCCAGACTGCTTCCGCCAGAGCCATGGCCTGAACTGCGCGTTGTGGTTTCCAACCGGGCGATGTTGTGGCTGATAAAATAAACCAGCTTTCCGATGGCGCCGGGAATTACTTCCTGAAACGCCTCCAGCACCAGCGCGTTAATAAGCATGTGGTTCACTGTAGCAAAGTTGGCGCCCAGAGCCATGTCGTCTAAGTAAGCATCCGCCTCCGTCGTTCCCAGTGGGGCGTACACCAGATGTTTATCATTGGCCGGCAACGGAATGCTCCATTCTAAAAAGTGCTTTTGCAACTGCCGAAACTGATGATCCGCAAGTTGATAACCAAACCCGCGCGAGCCGCAATGGGACAAAAACGCAATCCGGCCATCCAGCAGGCCGAAGGCGTCGGCCACCGCTTCCTGTCCCTTGCGCACCTGCACCACTTCACATTCGCCAAAGTGGTTGCCGCCGCCGTAAGAACCCAGTTGCGAGATTTTCTCCGCAAAATTCTTCAGCACGCCGGCGTCAATGAGTTTCTGCACGCGCGTTTGCAGGGTATCGGCGGCGCCGTCGTGGCCCACATGGTGGGAATCTTCGCAACGCTGCGCCCATTCCGGCGGAATGCCAATACTTTCACAAACGCCCGTCGAGGCGCCTTCAACGGCCACGCGCCGGCCGAGTTCCGGCCCAACATGGCGCGACTTTTTCACGCTGCGCTGGCCGTGGCCGGCGCCGGTGGGCACGCGCTGCAAAATGGCGTTAATAATGGCCCGGCGCGTGCCGGCATCCTCCATTTCACTGGCCGGAATGTCCAACTGCAGCAGGCTCATGGAACATTTAATATCAACGCCTACCGGTCCAGGGTAAATGTGCGTGGGCGATACCAGCACACAGCCAATGGGGGCGCCGTAACCGCAGTGGGCATCGGGATTCAGCACCACTTCGGTAACGCCCGGCGCATCGCGTGAATTGAGCGCCTGTTGAACGCACAGGTCGTCAAACGTGGCGCGCACCTCCGGCGTGCCGATGACAGTAATTGGGCTGAGGTTGGAATGCCGGGCCGGCAATATGGCCGTCGCCTCGCCGGTGCTGATAAATCCATATTTGTTTTCAGGGGCTGATTCAGAGTTCATGTTGGTCTTCCTTATTAATGGCCGGCCATACGACCGGCATTCTGATGTTGTGCAATACCGGCAGCGACAAAAAATTGACGAAACAGGCAACGTGCTCTGCCACTGAGCTACCGGTACGGCGGTTATGCCGCGCCCGGGCGGGAGTCGAACCCGCGACCTCGTTCTTACATGTAGTTCCGTCGGCATTCGCTGCCGGTGGATTCTCCTGGCGTTATGCCATTTTCCGTGACCGCCACGCCGGCGACAAATGGTGCGGAAACATTCGGAACCGCCGGCCTTGCGGCGTTGGCGGTCCCGGCGGGAGTCGAACTCGCGACGCATGTAGTTCCAGCGGCATTCGCCGGCGTGTCGGCTTGGCTTAACAAGGGCGGCGACAAAAATTGGCGAAACATAGTACGGGCTCTATCCAGTTGAGCTACCGTCCGGCATGTTGCCATGCGAGACAGGCGGGAATCGAACCCGCAACCTCGTCCTCGGTAAGGATGTAGTTCCGCCGGCATTCGCCGCCCCGGATTCTTTACCAGTCAAATCCGCTGCTGTTCAATGATGCCAACCCAGTGATCGACTGACAACGCGCCCTTTTGAAACTGCGCCAGGACATCAAACACCGCGTCGCTAAAGCCGCCGATGTTCATAATATCCGGGCGCTCGGGCGCCTGCGTGGTGGCGTTGGGAACCAGGTCGATACACGCCATTCGCGCGTTCGGGCAGCGGGCCGCAACCGCGTTCCATTGCCGCAGCGTTTCCGTGCCCGGCAACAATGGATTGGTATCAATCCAGGACTGGTTGTCCGAGATAAATATGACTAGGTCAACGTGCGCCTGGTGCGCGTTGAGCCACTGCAAGCCGGCTGAACAGTTCGTCCCGCCGCCGCCCACCGCCGCCAGCTTCTGCGCGTTGGTGAAAACGCTGTCGCGCGGATTAATGGCAAGTGGTACCACGTCAACATCAAAGGGCATGACGACGGCCTGCCGATTCTTGCGAACAATTGCCGCGGCTACCAGCGCTGCCACGTCCACACAGCGCACCGCCGATGTTGCCCCGCGCACGGTTCCGGTAATCGCCGACCGCATGGAACCGGAAACATCCGGGAACACGGCCACATCGCCGGCAATTTCCGGTACATTGTCCACGGCAATTTCCACGGCGTCCTGCAACGCTTCGCACAGTTGCGCGGGTATTGCACGGTCCGCATGCGTGTATGCCGCCAAAAGCTGATACGGCAGCGCCCGGGCCTTACGAATTAATTCCGCGTTACGCAACCGGTCAGCGATCACCGGTACAAGCGAAGCATCATTGAACACAGCGTGCCGGGCGAATGTGTTCAGGTTCATCCGCGTCATCTGCCACGGCGCATTGCGGGCAATTTCCGACCACTGGGCCGTGTTAAGCGGCAGGGCGGTGAGCATCTGAAACGGCACATCCGGCGGCGCCTGCGCCGCGCCGGCCTTAAACTCCTCAAACTGCCGCACCAGCAAAGGCAGCGCCTGTGCGTCATACGGTTGCCCAATAAGATACCCGAATAACGCCTGCCGGCTGGCGGTCCGCGGCTTCGGGTGGACCATCTTAATAATATCGGCG
>JAJZCU010000246.1 GCA_021828935.1 Planctomycetota bacterium
ACCCGCCAGGACGATGTTCTGCGTGGCCAGCCAGTCGCGGATCACCCTGATATTCGCCGGCCGTTCATGGTCATACACCACATACGCAAAGGGCATATCCACAATGTTCGCGGTGATAATGGGGTCTTCGGGTTTGAAGAACCCAACCTTGTGACAATCGGCTATGCACCGTTGGATTAACGCTTCCCCATCGCAGGGCAGCGGCTTGTAGGTGGGCGAATAAGTTATTTCGCAGGTTAAGCCGAACCCGCCGGGGGCGTTGCAGTGGGGACTGGCGTTGCCTTGCACAAAGATGCGGTGGAAGATGCTGTCTTCGGGATAATAAATCCAGTGCTTGTCGGTGAGGTTTTCCCGGCCCACGCCGATATTCACGCACTTAACAGAAATATATTTCAGCGCCGCAGCCGCCTGCCGCACCTCTTCCGGGGCCTCATCGCCCATACTGCGGATCAACACGGGCAGCGGCATGGTGCTGACCAGGTGGGTGTAGGCCACTTCCGTGCCATCACTTAGCGTGGCGGTGCGACGTGAAGGAGAGACGCCCACCACGCGCGTTTTCATCAGCAGACGATCCTGCACATGCGGCAGAAAACCATCCATGAGCGCCTGAAAGCCACCCTTCAGCGGATAACCAAAGCGGGCGTTGGGTCCCATGGGTTTGCCCACCGGCGAAAGCGAGCCGGCAATCATTTCCTCCAGGTCCGGCAGGGGAACGCGGCCGCCCAACCAACTGGTTTCCATTTCCGTCAGGGGCACCGCCCAAAGCTTGCGGTTGTACGGAATTGCGAAGTGTTTGGCGATTCCGGCGCCCCAAACTTTGTAAATAAATTCTTCAAAGTTGCGGGGCTTTTCAGCGGCGGCGGGGGCCGTTTTTTCGGGGTGGCCCAGCTTGGCACTGGCCTCCAGAACGCCATCGGCGCAGCAGTCTTTTACGCGATGAGCCTTGCCGCCGGCATCGCCATCTGTGGCGGCGTCAGAGGCCTTCGGCGTGGAGGTCAGCGTTAAACGGGAGGCCGCCGCCGTTAGATTGGCCAGATTCTTGGGGGACGGCCGATCGCCACTGTTGGCCGTGCCCGAACCTGCGAGGTGCAGCGAAGGCGTGCCCAAACCGGATCTATTGCTGCCTGCCGATATGGCCACACCATTGCATGCCGAGATGCCGCCGCCGTTGCTTTGACCGTTCACTGCCGCATGACCATTACCGTTGGCGCCGGTAGGGGTGGAAGAGGCCATGCCGCCGGCGGCGGCCTTCGCGGGGGCTGCATCGGGGTTGTTTTTCAGGCTGCCGAAACGGGCCTCAATGGCGCCGACGATACATTCCTTAATAACATCAGCGGGCAAGCCGTACAGGGCCCCTTGGAAAGGGTAACGCGTGTATACGTTCTTGCTGTAAATCCAGGCTTCGCGATTCTGCCAATGCACGTTATCGCCCAACAGCATCTTGTACATTTGATGCACATACGGATCATTGGAGAACATGATGTGGCCGGCGAAATCGAAGGTGAAGCCTTTGTCTACGATGGATCGGCACCAGCCGCCGACGCGTTCGTTTTGGTCCAGCACCAGGGCGTCGTCGCCCAAGTGATAGGCGGCGCTTAAACCCGTGGGGCCGGCGCCGATGATTAATACGTCGGTTTCGCGCCGGCGCGTCGCGGCGTCATCGGCGTTTTTGAGGCTCAATTGCGCGGTAGAACCGGCGGCGCCCATGGTTTCGCCGTTGTTCCGGGCTTCCGCGGCCTTATTGTTGGTAACCGCCTGTTCAATGAGTTTTTGCATGGCACTGGCCGTCCGATCCCAACTGGTCTTGCTTAATACTTTGTTCATGTCCGTCGCGCGGCGGCTGCGTTCATCATCATCGGCGCCCAGGGCCTTTTCGCAGGCCGCAATGAACTCCGCCGGGGTGGAGCCCAAATACACGATGTGCCCATAGGGTTCGGCGACATCGGTGATGGGCGTGCTGACGATGGGCTTCTGGGCCGCCATGTACTCCAGCGTCTTGGTGGGACTGATGAACTTGGTGGATGCGTTGCGCGCGAACGGCAACAGGCAGACATCCCAGCCGGCCAGGAATCCCGGCAAATCCTTGTATCCACACTGGCCGAAGTAGTGAATGTTGGCATGTTTCGGCAGCGTGTTGGGATCAATTTTAACAACCGGGCCAACCATGACCAACTGCCATTCAGGATGGGCGGCGGCGACCGCATCCAACAAATTGAGATCCATGCGTTCATCAATAACGCCGTAGAAGCCGAATCGTGGATGGGGCAGGGCCGCTTGCACCGCCGGTTCGATGGCGCCATCGCGGGCCTGGGCAAAGTGGGCCGTCTCCACGCTGCTGGAGAAACAATGAACGTTCGGATGGCGATCTTTCTTGGCTTTAAAGAGGCTCGGGCCACCGGTGAACACCACATCGGCCCGCTGCAGCAGCGCGGTTTCGCGGTCCAACAATTCACGCGGCGCGTGCATAAAAGCCGACAGTTCATCCATGCAATCGTAGACCACAGCTTCGGGTCGCAAAGCGTCAATCAGAGGAAACGCCATGGGGGTGTAGAACCAGGCGGCGTAGTGTTCGACGTTTTCTTGTTTAAGTAATTCAGGAATCTGCTGGCGCAGGAGGTCCAGTTGCTCGTCCGTGTAACCGTCTTGTGCAATCGGCGAATGCAGGGCACAGACCACCACGCCATTTTCAACGACGTGCTTCTCCCAGTGCTCCGGACCGCTGGCGTCATGCTTGGGTTCTTCAATAAAAATTACACGGCGTTTTTTCGCCAGGCGGGTTAGCAGGTGCTGCGGCCGCTGGAAGACAAATCCCCAGCGGAGATGAGAGAGTACCACAATGTCGTAGTCGGAAACATTATAACTGGAAGTAGCCATGGGCGCCTCGTAGTAAAAAAGGGACAATCGTTCTCCAAGGCTTTGGCGGGGACGCGGAGCATTGCTGATGGGCAAGGTTCCGTTAAGCCGCCCGAAAGCCCTGTACATTTCACGGTTCTGTTTGTGGCACAGAATCATGTTACAGAGTCTGCATTTCGTCCCGCGGCTGGGGCGTTAGCATAGGGGCCTTAGAAGCAATTCCTATGCCACGTCAGGCCACTCGAAAAGCATCGCGCATGCCATGCACTGCGGCGACGCGACGTTGGGCGTCGCGAAACGCATTCGCGTATTCCTGATGCAGCACGCGCGTTAAATTTCCATCTGCATCGGGGATTATATCATACAGGCCGCTGTTATGCCAGAGGTTTGTATCTTCCCAATCTGGTCTGTCGATGATTGGATATATACACGTTCCGAGTAGTGGAATATTTGCCGCCAGCGCCAGCGCAATCTGATCGCCCATCTCGCGGATCCAACGGGCGCGGCCGGCGCCGAAGTGGCTGGTTTCGGCGATAATCACCGGACGATTGTAGCGCTTCTGAGCCCGGTTCAATAGTTCATAAAATGGCAGAAATCGCTCGTCCCGCGGTTCGTCTTCCCAGCGTAGACGCACATCAGGATGCTCAAACTGGTTGGAATGGTAGTAGTTGACGCCCAACACATCCAGATACTTCTGGGCGCCGCCAAGTTGCGGTTCAGCCCTTCCCGAAAGCATATCCCACGCGCTAAACTGCGCTTCATGTTGCGCCTGGGCGGCGGCGGCGACTTCGGGCTGGTCGCGTGGACACACCACATGGATGATGGGATCAATATGCACAAAACGAGCCCGCGAATCGACGTCCCAGATCGCCTCACAGCCAGCAATCGCGGCGCGCACGAGTTGCTTTTTGACCTCGTGTGCCTGCCCAAACCGATAGGGGAAAATAATTCCCTTATGCCCGATTGCCCAGGATAAAAATGAAATTTCATTAATGGGGCAAAACCAAGGCACGGCATCCGAATGGTCGGTGACACATTTTGCCACGGCTGAGCAGAACTTCGCGAAGCGGTCAACGAACGCTGGCGAAGAAATGTCCACATCGTCGGGCCAGCCATAGTGACAAATATTCCAGATGACTTGAGTCTTCGTCTGCCGCGCTGCGCGAACCATAGGCACGAAGCTGCCAAAGTCGTACTTTCCGCGCTGGTCCATCATCGGCCAGCGCAGACCGTCACGCACCGTGGTGATGCCCAAGTCAGCCAGCATGGCGTAGTCTTGGACGCAAAAACGGTCGTGCTGGGTTGCTGAAAGCATATCGATTCGCTTTCCGACGGTGTTGATCTGACACGCCGATTCGAAGCCGCCCATCCAAAAGCTTTGCAAGCCAGATGGCGTGGCAGGACGCGGCAATGGGCGTGAGGCCCCCCATGGGCGGGCAGCGCCATGCCCTGTTTCCAGAACTTCAACATTCATGCGTGATGCCTCCACAAGCAAAAAAATCCCAAAGGTGAAAGATGCCATTTGGTCGCAACAGTTATAGCGTAGCAAGCAAAAAAAACGCCGGGCGCACCGAAATGCCCGATTTTCCGTCTTTTTTATAAAAATTTGACGCAGTGGGACCACGTTGCCGGACGCGCGGTGGGCACGTCGACCCATTTGGGTGCGTGGTTGGGCCCA
>JAJZCU010000247.1 GCA_021828935.1 Planctomycetota bacterium
TGGCCCGCCACCAGCCAATGGGCCAGCAGCGGTCCGCCTTTCAACAGCGCCACGCCCACGAGGCTGGAAACCACGGCGCCAGCCATCCACAGGGCGAACACCCAGACCATCACCGCGCCGCGCCGGGCGCTGGGAATAAATTCAGCAAGATACGTGGCGCTTAGGGGATAATCCGCCCCCACGCCAATGCCCAGGATGAACCGGAACGCGATCAGCCAATAAACGTTGATGGCGGCGGCGCACAAAACCGCGGCAACTAGAAATGTTAAGATGTCAATTAAATAAATGGCTTTGCGGCCGAATTGGTCGGCGATGTAGCCGGCGGCGGTGGCGCCAAGCAGGGCGCCAATGAGGGCCGCATCGCCCAGCCACGCCATTTGGGGCTTGTCCAGCGTCCAGTGGGGCTTTAACAGCAGCAGCACCATGGCGATGATTGAAATATCAAAGCCGTCTAAAAAAATGCCCAGCCCCGCGGACCAGGACACGCGCCGATGGAGGCTGCTCATGGGCATGGCGTCCAAGTGTTCAACCATTTGCCGGTCGGCGGAAGGGGCGCCTGCGCCGGTCCCGGAGGCCAGGGGAGGATCAGAATCGGGCAGGGGCATTATGAACATCTCCGGGATTTTATTGCGAACATTTATGTCATTGCGGCGCGGCCATGCGGGGCCGTCGCGCCTAAGCTCCGAGTCGCGCAGTCCGCGATGACGTATTTTGCCGGGACGCCGCGATTTTGCAACTTAGGCTCGCGCGCCGGCAGCGCAGGGGTGAGTGAATGCCGACGGCGATGGAATCGACTATAAAGCCGCGACCGCGGGTCGCGCCCCGGCGATGGGGCGCATCGGCGATTAAACACAGAGCGGAAGTGCATCTTAGCCGGCATATAAATATGCCGGTGGTCCAGCCGCAGGAGCAGGTAAACGAACCACGATTTTTGTCGGCAGACGGCCCGGAGGACGCCGCAGAAAAACACAGGTGAAGACGACGACCGTGGCGGTGAAAATACGCCGGGAAAAGCGGGCGCATCACGATGCGTGCAAAATCGACTGGAAGGTACAGGGATCGGGACGACGCCATGTGAACGCGGAACGAAGCCCACCATCAATGGATGGGGCTAGAGGTTTCTTTGCGATGTGCGGGAAGGGTTTCCCCCTCGCTTACGAACGGGTCGTACACTGATGGCATCTGACTGGCTTAAATCCGAGACCGACACGGTCCTTATTTACAGCGCCTGTGGCATTGCTGCCGACATACCCCCATCGTCCGACGCGCCCAAGGTGTCACTTGTTCAAAAAAGCACCGTGCATAGGCCTAGATGTTTAACAAATGGGTCGAAACCTCGGTCCGAATGCAGCAGCGTGAAGCCATCCTTGATGCATCGGGTGGCGATAATTGTGTCGATGGTCTTACGCGGCGTTATTCCCAATGCCCGCAATACGCGGTAATTCTTCGCCGCCTGTACGGTGATGTCCTGCCCGGCGAGTTCAACAAACACCAGAGTGCTTAACAACTTTCTGGCGCTATGAAAGTCGCCATCCGTCCTGAAGCCTTGCAGCACCCCGGCCATAATCAAGTCGCCTATCGCCAACGGCTGGTTTCCCAGAAGGCAGTCGAGCTTATCGCACGCAGCCGTGGCGATGCCGCGGAAATAATCAATCCAAACGCTGGAATCGACAAGAATCATTTATCGGTTCGCTTCGCGTTAAGGTCGCCGTCCCAGAGGAGCTTCCCGCGGAAGCGGCGTATTTCGCCCTGCTGGCGCAAGCGCAGCACGGTACGCAGGCCCAGTTCCACGGCCTGCCGCTTGGTGCGCAACCCAGTGGCGCGCAACGTGTCTCGCATTAACTTATCATCAATAACAATATTGGTGCGCATGATGTGTACTCCTTTAGCACATGTTACACACTATAATCCGGCGTCGGCGCGGATGCGACCAGCCATGTGAAGTGCCCCGCCGCGGGGGTGACTCGCGCCCGCGGCGATCGCCTATGCGGCCACGCTTCACCACAATGTTTGGCCAGAGCTTTCGCCTTTTCACCGCACGGTGTTTTGCAAATTCCTTTACGGGCGTTTCTGCGCGGCGGTAAAATATGGAGAAATACTGCGGGAAGTAAACGGCACGCTTGGCCGGCGTCATCGGAAGGATGCTGGTGTCCCTGGGGAACCGTTAGAGCCAGACGATGTTGCGGTGATCATCATGGGTTGCACAAAGATAACTGGGCATGTTGGACGGGCAGCCGCGTTATGTTTTTTGGCCGGGATCGGGGGGTGCGCACGCCGGCGGCCGGGTTTGATTGGTTGCTCGGGCCCAGCGGGGCCAGGCTCGTCGCGGATTCCGACTTTGGCCGGAGCACCGTGCGCGAACCTGCCCTGGCCGACGTATACACTGCGCGGAGGCTTGCTTCATGAGTGTATTTCTGAGCCGCCGCGACCCGGGGCGGCCGCATTCGTAACCTGCGGTAAATATGCCCGCCAGCTGCTCCTGCATCAGCATTACAATGTATGGAAGCAGCGCGAGTGGTTAAATTCCTCACAAATCTATGCGGCGCGCCCCCCGGGCCCATGGGGGCGGTTGTTCGCACTGTGCCAGATCGGCGGGCGCCTCGCGCCGGTCCCATGTATTTTGGGATGTCTTCATGTCCGAAAGGGGGCGGCGGGGCGCTATGTCGTGTGCCTGGCTTTACGGTCGTTCGACCGAATGGACCTGCGCTTCCGCGTGCTGGTTGTTCCGGCGGGTCGCCAATATCTGAAATTTCCGTTTATGGGCATTGCGCACGGAACCGTCAAGTTCCGATTCGCCCGGCCAGACGCCACGGCACAACTGGAACTGACGGTCGGCCGCCCGGACCGGGCAACGCATACGCTTTTGATACCCTACGCCACTGCAAGAGGAAGCGGGTGCATTGAGGCGGCGGCTCAACCATTCCTTGCGAGCCGGATGCCATGGGTGCGCGTGCGGCTTCGTCTGACGGGCCCGCTTGCCAACGCGGCAGCCCACGGATTCCGCCATAGCGCAACCTTCACGGGTGGCCCATATTCAGATTCCCTCGTCGCCCCTTAATCGGCCGCGGGTGCGTGCGTTTTTTGCGGCTGAGGTGCGTGGACGCCCGCAGCCAATGGAAGTTTATAAAATAAAACGCTGAGGCGCCCAGGGCGCGGAGACGACCGGGAGTAACGCGTGTGGGAATTTTGAGGCGCTTGGGTTAAATGGCGGGTGGCCATCTTGGCCGCCAAATTCTGCGGCCCTATTGAAGTGCTCAGATTCATCCCTACATTGGCACCACATTGCGTCGGGCTGGAGGCCCGACACCCATGGTCGCCGCCATCCGTCCGTTCTCGGCGCTCTGGCCGCCTCAGCGTTTTTTTTATTTTGCCTGTGGGGCCGGCATGCCTCCGGTGAAAAAAATGTGTCGTCGGGCGCCGCGCGCGGTATCTACCTGGTATCCGGCGCGGCGGACCCGGGATCCCGCTTTTCGGAACCTCAGGCTGTTTCCAATAATCAAGCCGGCCGCCAAAAATTTTGCACTTCAATCTTCGCCGCGCCCTGCGGGCGTCGGTAAAAAGTGGCGATTGCCGCCGGCGCCTGCCCGCCGGCCGGAAACATGTCGCGACCCGGGCAGGTTTTGCCGATTTGTCGGCGGCGGGGCCCGCCTCAAAAAAAAATCCATAATTTTCCATTTTTTTCTTGCACGTCCGGAAACATGTGGTATTCTTCCCGTGTCGACTGCGCTTCTCTCGACTTTGTTCCCAAAATTCGATGCACTGATCACCACTTTCCGCGGTGCGGCGTATGGAAGGGTTCTCCAAATCCCAAGACAAGCCCGGCGTTGGCGCCAACGCGGACCGCGAACGGAGCGTTCGCACCCACTCCCAGCGTGAACCGGGCGTTCAACCCAATGCCCACATGGATTCTTCACCATCATTGCTTAGCCGGCCCGGCAATGTCAGCAGCACCGCCCTGATTACTTACACCTATTTTGGCCCCCGTGGCAACACCATCGAAACCATTGAGCCGGCAGGCCAAGTCACCAAAGATGTTTTTGATGGCGCGGGGCGCAACACGTTCCAATACGTCACCGATGGCGGCGCGGTGAACAACAGCGGCGTGATCCGCATGGATTACGCTTCCGCCTCCAGCGTGGCCAATGATGTTGTCCTCACGCAAACGCAGAACATCTTTGACGGCGACTCCAACGCCATCGAAACCATCACCAGCCACCGCTTCAACACCGATGCCACCACCGCCACCGGCGCCCTGGGCACGCCTACCAGCGGCGTGCTGGCGCGCGTAAGCTACGTGGCCGCATATTTTGATAATGCTGACCGCACCATCGCCAATGTGGATGTCGGCACCAACGGCGGACAGCCGTGGTCACGCCCCGGCACAATCCCCGCCGCCACCGCCTTGGTATTGGTCACGCTCACCGGCTACAACCCCGCCGGCTGGGTTAGCACCACCACCGACCCGCGCGGCATCGTGCAGAAGAACAATTACGACACCATGGGCCGCACCGTGCAGGTAATCAACGCCT
>JAJZCU010000248.1 GCA_021828935.1 Planctomycetota bacterium
GTTCATAATATAGACAATGCCCCCTGCCGCATGTTGGCGCCAACCATTGACGAATTGGCTGAGGAATACAAGGGCAAAGTGAAAGTCGGAAAGATGGACACCGACGCCAACCACGCGACGGCCGTGAAATACAACATCAGCTCGATCCCGACAATTATTCTGTTTCACAAAGGGCAGATATCGAAGCGTTTTGTTGGGTTGATGGCCAAGCGTGAATTCAAGACGGCATTGGACGCGGTGGTGGCCGCACAATAGAATATCAGAAAATTATAACAACGGGATACAGACATGATCAGGCGGCTACGCGGATGGCTGGCGATGGCGGCGGCGCTGGTGGCGGGGCTTTCGCCGGCCCTGTGTTGGGCGCAGGTGAAACATCTGCCTTCCGTGATCCCCCGGATGCGGTCCGGCCACCCCATGCCCGCGTATCTTTTGGGTGGCATTTTGTTCGTAGGGGTGGCGGTGATTGCGTTTAGAAAATCCAAGCGCAAGGCGCCGCACGAATAACGCCGCCATCGCGGCTGGTCGTTGGGCGGCCGAAGCGTTTTCCGCGCCGCCTTTGTCCCGGCGTCGTTGTTCCTTTTGTTGTTCTTCCTGTGGAGATTTTCATGTCAAAGAAGAAATGGTTGATTGGCTGCCTGTTGGCGGTGAACTGCGCCTTGGGCGCCAGCCTGGCCATGCGGCTGTTGCCCGCACACCAGGCGCAGGCTCGGGTCGGCGGGCGGGGCCGGGCCGACTATGTGGCCGCATCCGGGTACAACGGGCAGGGCGGCATTGTCTATATTATGAACACCAAATCCGGCATGCTTTCAGGCGTGATGACCTTGCAGGCCGGTCAGGGGCAGCGGATAGGACTCGCTCCACGCAGCGTATTTAGCGACATTCGCCGCTATGAAGCGCGCAATGGCGGCCATGTGCGGCGCCACAGGCCCTAAAGCGCCGGAACTCCGGGCGGTGGTTACTCCTGCTCTATTTCAAAATAAAAAAGGTGTTTTTATGCAACGTGATTCGACTTTGATTGGTCTGCTGGCCGCTGGCGCCTTGGTCATGGCCCTTCTGGTGGCGTTCATGCCCCGCACGCCGCGGGCCCGCGCCGATACCATTTCGCAGTCGCGGCATTTTATCCTGATGAGCTCCGGTACGGGTGTTGGCACGCCGGACATGGTGGACGTCATCGACAAGAGTGATCGGCTGTTACTTATGTACATGGTACAGAACCGGGTATTGACATTGTCCACGATTCTGTCGTTGCGGGACCACGCGCCGCATTTAGGCGGCGGGCGTGGTGGCCGGCGGCGGCGCCGGCGCGGCGGGCTGTGATGCGCATCCTGACCACGGCGTCGGACGCACCGGTCGCGCTGGCGTCTTGGACCCGCGAGCTCCCGGGTGACCGCGTTTGCAAGTGCGGATGAGTCGGCGTGACCAAAACGCTTCATATCCGTGGCGTTGGGCTGATCACCGCCGCGGGCAGCGGCGCGCCTGCCAATTGGGACTTTCTGGAGCGTGGGCGCTATTTAACCAACCGGGGCGTGGCGCCGGATGGCGCCTTGGCGCAGGCGTTCCGCGGCGCCTGGGTGCAATTCCGTGACAATTCTCCCTTGGACGAAGTTCCATCTTCTGAGGCCGGTCGCATCGTGATGCTCGCGGGCGCGGCGCTGGGCGAGGCTCTATTCCAGGCGCAATTGCATCCAGCGGATATTTCGTCTCCCGACACGCAGCTTTTTGTCGCCACGAGCAAGGGGCCGGTGCTGTCCATTCTGCAGGCCTGTGAGACCTTGCGGCGGCAGGATCGCGCTGGGCTGCCGCCCGTGCTGCCAGGTGATCTGGCTGAAACCGTGGCCTTGGGTCCGGCGGCTCTGGGGGCGGATTTGGCCCGTCTTTTCGGGATTTCCACCGCTGTACATACCTCGGTGGCGGCTTGCGCCGGCGCCCTGTTCGCGGTGCATCGGGCAGTGCGGGCGCTGCGCACCGGCGAGTGCCGTCGCGCGTTGGTCGTGGCGGCGGACGCATCGGTTCACCCGCTGTTTGAGGGCAGCTTTCAGCGGCTGGGCGTGCTGGCTGGGCCCGATGCAGATGGTCAGCGCCGCTGCCGACCCTTCGACCCGCACGGCGGGGGCTTTTTTTTATCCGAGGCTGGTGCGGCCATCGTGCTGGAAGTGGGGCTGGAAGCCGCGGACGCCCAAGGATCAGCCATTGAACTGCGGGGTGCCTGGACGGGGGCCGATGGCGGAAATTTATTAATACCGGATGTTTCAGCGGCGGCGCTGCGGCGCGGCCTGCGGGCGTGCGCGGCGGACGGCCCAGTGAGCTTTGTGCATGCGCATGCCGCGGGAACGGCGCATGACGGCGTTGAACTGGCTGCCATTGCCGACGTATGCGGCGATGTGCCTGTTTTTTCACACAAGGGCGCATTGGGGCATTCATTGGGGGCGGCGGGCTTGGTGGCCCTGGTGATCTCCGCATTGGCGCACCAATATGGGCGGACCCCTGAAGATCAGAAGATTAACCCGGCGGCGAACAGCGTCACGCTGGCCCAGGGTTTCGGCGGCCACATCGGCATGGCGGTGCTGCGCGGGCCTAAGACGCCCGCGGTTGAGGCGATAAAGAAGCGCGGCGCCTTGATCGCCGGCGCGGGCGGCGCGCAGCGCCCGCCCATAAAGCCGCGACCGTTGGTCGCGTCCGCCCAGCCGCAGGCGCAGGTAAATGATCGCATTTTTATCTCAGATCGCCCAGAGGGCACCCGCAGATTAACACAGATTGAAACGACGGCGGCGCGCAACGAGATTACGCACGTCCTCGGCACACGCGTCGATGGGACGACACACGGGCCACGGATTAAATTTTCGCCGTTTCGCCGCCGGCTTCCGCCCAATTAGCGCCGCAGAAAATTGTCTCGAAACTTCCCTGAGTCATTTATCTGGAACCACTTACAGCCCGGCTGCCGGCCCCTTGGCGACTCGTTTTTGAAAAATGATTTGTATTTGACTTGCAACGTCCGAAAACATCCGTTAAAGTCCCCGCTGTCATTTTCGGCAAGGCCCATTCTTGCCCTTGCCGCCAGTATCGCATCGCAGTTTCATAATAGGATTGTCCAGTCATCGCATAGGGGTCGCGGCGTATGGAACCGTTCATCGGACCGCGAGCCGATCGCTCGCCGCGAAAACTGCGCGTCCCTCCGTGGAACGTAAGTGGCCGAGTCGCCAAGTGCTGCAGTGGCGTAAGCGCTGGGTTGCGGCACATTCCGGAAGCCGGGCCGTCCCCGGTGCGGTTACAGAACAGCCAGAACAACATCATGGAAGTAACGGGAACTGTGGCGGACAGTTTCGCACGCATGACGGCGAGCGCTCCGTTCGCGCTCCGCGGCAACGGCGTTGCCTTCAGCAACACAAATGGCAACGGCATCCCGATCGCCTTGGAAAACCAGCTTGTCGGCCCCGGGTCGCTCGCCGCCACGGGGGCTTGCCGACGGCGCGATTTTCCGCCCCAAATTGCTGTCTGTGCCACGCGCGATAATAAGGCGCGGCAGGGCACACGCCGCTTTTGGGCTGCCTGCGGCCCCCGGCGCATTTTGAGGAAAGATGCCTATGCCAAGTTTGCAATTCCCCTCGAGCATAACCGCGCCGTCCGCCGAGTCTAGGCGACACCGCTTGCGAAAATATTTCGAGCATCTCGGCCGGCAGGGCTTTGTGACGGACCACCCGCTATACCGATTTTTCGCGGCCGAGGTATTCCATGACAGCCCGTTAATGCGCCCGTCGTTTTCGTTTGCCCGGGGCGAAATCACCCTTCGTCTTCGGAATGTGTTTGCAATCGACAAAGTTGGTACTGAGACGTCGGCTAAGTCAATTCGGCCCCCGGCCACAGTGCGGCGCGATTTTTCGACGCAAATCATATTCCGCGGCGTCCGCACCATGTCCCTTCCCGTCCCGCCCGCAGGTACGGGGTTAAAATATGTCGCGTGCAACGTTTTTCGGATCGCCTCACATTATCGCATCGACATTTTGGCACGCGGAGCCAACCCATCCGAAACAGTCATATTTCGCATCCACTTCGGCGAGGTCACTGTTGAAGATATCGCGCCAAAGATAGCAAAATACATTGCACCGGCGAAGGACCCCGCGGAGTACATGGCTCACGCGCGGCCCAAACGAGGTTGCACGGGCGGCCGGTGACAACAAGAATGGGCTCGCACCGATTTTTTACAGTTGAATTTCAGCGACCGCGGAAAGTAAAATCCTTGGCCTATTAACATTCTCAAGAGCACCGCCGGCCCGTCGGGCACCCTGAGGGTTGGCCGCCGGCGCCGCCGCGACGCACATGAATGTGGAACGGGCGCCGCCATAAATGGACGGTGCTACGCCCACGCTGCCGCGCGGGCGACCATCGCCGCCGCCGCCCATGCTCTTCGTAATCTGGCGCACACCTGCGCCAAAAATCGGCCGCATGTGCGCCATCCGGCGCTTAGCCGACACCTATAGGTGTCGGCTCAGCGCGGACCGGTTGCGGCGATCGCGGCGTGTCCGTGAAA
>JAJZCU010000249.1 GCA_021828935.1 Planctomycetota bacterium
CCGAATTATCAACTGTCGCAAGACAGGGAGATGTGGTATTACCCCGCTGCGGATATTGGATGGTTACGCGCCATTACCGGGACGGGTGTGCCGTTGCCTCCCTTGGAGGCATGACAATAGCCAGGGATAAAATCCCTGGTCGTCCAAGCCGTATAAATTGATAGTCCCCTTGGGGACGAATGAATGTTTCGTGGTTTATTGTGCGCGGATTTCGGGAACCCCGGTTCAGCCGTGCCTGTGCTCCACGGGTTCATCCCTGCCTATTTTCCGACGCCCGAGGGGCTGCGGCGTAGAGGCTGGCGTGAATGTCTTCCAAATTCTTAGACGCCGCCCACGCCGTTGGGGCGTTCATTCGTCCCTGCGGGACTTGGAATATCCGCGCCTTGTTCCAGGGGTTTCACCCCTGGCTATTTTCGGACGCCCCGAAGGGCTACGGAGCACGGGCCATGCCCGGCCTGATAAAAATCCCCGGACATTAAACGGCTGCGCGCCATTGCCAGCGGCGGCGCAATAAAAGTGGAGGAAGCATGGACGGTATGGGTTGCCGGCCGAAATGACCGCGACAGTTGTTTGTTCGGAGACCCTAAGCGGGGGCCGCACATCAGTGTTCGTTGGGCTCGCGCATTATGTTGGGCTGCCACGTGAGCGGCTCCGAACCTATGGAGGAAATACATGACTGGGTTCGAAAACTTTTTATATCCGTCCTGCAGTTCACTGACGCCGATGTCAGCGCCGGTTTCGGCGGATTGGTGGAAATCAACGCAGGTGCGGCCAACTGATTCGTCCGTGAAGGTCGCAGTGACGACTTCGGATCGCCAATTTGTTGAACCCGCATTACGCGCAGCTCGGGTTCGGACGGTGCTAACGCATCAGGTCGAAGGCGTCGTAAAGCTGCGTTTCGCACCGCAAATCGTGATAATGGACGCCGCCGGATCTACTTCCCGTTGAGCCTGAATCAGGTTACCCACCAGCCGTCCGAGCTGGTTCCGCTTTCTACCATGCGGGCAAGTCATTTTCGCCGGGGTTGTTGATCATTTTCTTTTGGCCGCTATGCTGGCGCCATGTTTGGAACGAGCACGGTTTTGCGCACGCGATCGTATCGCGCTTCGGTTCTCTCGGGCGTGGCGATGCTTTCGGCTTGCCTCGGCGGGTGCAGCTTTTATGGGCCGCTGCGCGTGACGCCCATTAAGACGCATGGGCGGGTCGTGCTGCGGCCGCGGTTTTCCACAGCTTATTACCGCGGCGGAGGGGGCAATCCGCTGAATTTTTATTTTCAACAAAACACGTCGCTGGGCGGCGGCGGGATCATCCGGCAGATTATGCTGATGCGCGTGTTCTGGACGCCCATTCCCGGGCAGACGCCCATTTCACGCACCGCCATCAACGCCACTTTCCGATATATTGTTATCACGCCCAACGGCGCGGGCATGTATGAAGGGGCGGGCTTTGTGTGGCTGCACAACGGCGGACACGCGCGGGTGATGCACGCCACAATTTTGCAGGGGGATTTGCGGCTCACGCAGGCCACGGCTTACTTTCGTGACCCGCTGGGCCGGGCGCGCATCCGCGGCGATATTGCCGCCGAACGCTCGCAGAACAAGGCCCTGACGCTGGCCCTACAGGCCCAGCGTCAGTTTTTCCGAAGCACCTACCGGCATCGGGCGATTACCCGGTAGCGGGCCTGATGCGGCCGGATTGACGGGATTGAAATTTAACAGTTGGAGCAGCGTATGACGTTCTTTAATCGCAGAAACTTTTTGGCCGGCGCGATGTTTCTGGGCGCGGGCCTGCTGGCCGGGTGCCACCGGGCCAGCGTGTCGCCGTCCGCGGCCAGCGTTATTAAGATTGGCAGCTTGAACAGCATGACCGGGGACGAAAGCACGTTCGGCAAATCGTGCAATTCGGGCATTCGGCTGGCCGCCGAGCAGCAAAATGCCAGGGGCGGGTTGTTGGGCAAAAAGATCAGGATCATCACCGCCGACAGCGAATCATCCCCTTCCAAGGCGCAGTTGGCGGTGCTGAGTCTTATTGATAATCATCATGTGGTGGCGGTCTTGGGAGATGTGGCCAGCAGCAACACCAAGGCGGCGGTTCCGCGGTGCCAGAAGGCGCGCATCCCATTGATCACGCCGGCGTCGACCAATCCGAACATTCTGCGGGGCGACGACTATTGCTTCCGCACCTGTTTCACGGACACCACGCAGGGGAAGTGGATTGCCCGGTTCGCCCGGCACGACCTGCATGCCACGCGGGCGGCGCTGCTGGTGGACACGAAACAGGCCTATTCCACGGGCTTGGCGCGCGTGATTCGGGCGGAATTCACCCGCCTGGGCGGGAAGATATTGCTGGCGCCAAGCTACCAAAGCGGTGACACGAATTTTCAAACGCAGTTGACGCAAATTAAGGCGGCCCATCCGCAGGTGGTATTTTTACCGGGATATTATGGCGACGTAACGACCATTTTGCAGCAGGCGCGGGAATTGAAAATTACCGTGCCATTCGTCGGCGGCGATGGGTGGGACAGTCAGAAGACGCTGCAAATTGGCGGCAAGGCGGTGGATGGATGTTATTTTACGAATCATTATGATCCTTCAGACCCGGCGCCGCGGGTGCAAAAGTTTGTGAAGGCCTATGAGGCCCGCTACCACGGCAACGTTCCCGACGCCATGGCGGTACTGGGGTATGATGCGGCCAATTTATTGTTTAATGCCATCAAACGGGCGCATGGAACCGGCGAACCGGCGTTGCGGAACGCCATTGCGACCACGAAAAATTTTCCGGGGGTGACGGGCAACATCACCATCAACAAACATCGCAATGCCATCAAGCCGGGGGTGGTGATTAAAATTGAGCACGACAAATTTGTGGTCGTAAAGCACGAGAAGCCGTGAACGCTTTTCCAGGCCTTGTTTGGTAGCGCGGTGCGGCATGATGGTAACGCAACAATTAATCAATGCCCTGAATGTGGGCAGTGAATACGCGCTGATCGCCCTGGGGTACACCATGGTGTACGGGGTGCTGCGGCTTATTAATTTTGCGCACGGCGACGTGTTCATGGTCGGCGCGTTTGTGGGCGCATTTACGGCCCGGGCCCTGGAGGGGGGCATGTCGGCGGGGGGGCATTTGCAGCTTTCGCAGACGCTGTGGCAGGCCGGCGTTGGTTTGCTGGTGGCCATGGTGGTCTGCGGCCTGCTGGGCTGGGCCATTGAACGCTTTGCGTACCGTCCTCTGCGAAATGCTCCGCGTTTAAGCTCCCTGATTACGGCCATCGGCGTGTCACTGTTTTTGGAATATATGGCGGAAATATCGTGGCATGTCGGGGGCCTGCGTTATTTTGGTTCCACGCCCACCTACTTCCCGCCCATCGCCGGATCCAACCATGGCGTGCATGTGATTGATCATGTGCTGCACGCCCGGGTTATTTATAAAGATTTAATCACCTTTGGCGTCTGTGGCGTCACGTTCGTGCTGCTGTGGTGGATTGTGCGGCACACGCGCATGGGCAAGGCCATGCGGGCGGTGAGCATCAGCTTTGACGCTTCGCGGCTGATGGGTATTAACTTAAATCGCGTGATTTCATTCACCTTTATTTTGGGCAGCGTGCTGGCGGCGGTGGGCGGCTGTCTGGTGGGGCTGCGTAACAACCAGGCCCAGCCGCTCATGGGCGTCATGCCGGGGCTCAAGGCTTTTATCGCGGCGGTGATCGGCGGCATTGGCAACATTCCCGGCGCGGTGGTGGGAAGCTTTCTGCTGGCGCTGGTGGAAACGCTGGTGGCCAGCATCACGATTCATGGCGTGAGCTTAAGCCCGTACCGGGATGCTGTGGCGTTTCTTATTTTGATTTTAATGCTGCTGGTGCGCCCGGAGGGAATTTTTGGCAAAGCCGTGCCGGAGAAGGTGTGAGGGCGCCGCGGCTTGGCGGAGTCGGCGGTTCCGGGGCGCCTGATCTTTTTAGAGTGTAACAATACCAATGGTCATTGATTTGACGCGGTGAAAAATTATGGCGAACGACTCCATTACCTCGGTACGCGGGTTTCGGGCGGCGGCGATGCATTGCGGCATAAAGACCACCGAAAGCCCGGACTTGGCACTGCTGGCCAGCGATACGCCCGCCACGGCGGCGGCGGTGTTTACCACCAATCGCGTGGTGGGGGCCCCGATCACCGTCGGGCGCCGGCATGTGCGCAACGGCGTATTACGCGGCGTGATTATTAACAGCGGTTGCTCCAACGTTTGTACCGGGCAGCGCGGCGTGGAGGATGCGGAAGAAATGTGCGTGCTTACGGCCGCGAGCCTCAACGCGCTGGCTGATCACGGCAATCCCATCCACATGGCTGATATTCTGCCGTCCAGCACGGGCATCATCGGCCATTTTTTGCCCATGGAAAAAATTCGCCCGGCGGTGGGGCAGCTCGCCCTGCGGCTAAGCGATTCTCAGGAGACCGGCGAAGCCTTTGCCGATGCCATCTTAACAACAGACACGCGCCGACTAGCCAACGTGCCGAGC
>JAJZCU010000250.1 GCA_021828935.1 Planctomycetota bacterium
GCGGGTTTTTCCGGTGGCCGCGTAGATGTTTTCCAGCACGGCATACTTGGTTCGGGTATCCCGACGGTTCATACCGCCGGGCCGGAAAATAACTCCGTAAATATCGGTCTTGCCGTCGCGGCCCTTGGCGACAAACCGCTGCGGCCGTGGCAACTTCGTGGCCAGCAGGTCGCGCACATCGGCGCGCTCCAATTGGCAGATAAACTTGCCGTCGGACGCGCGGCGAAGATCAATGGCCGGCGGGCAGTCGACGCGCGAATAGGTGTCCAGCAGATACTCGTGCCCCGGCGAAAACTCCACCGCGTGGCAGCCGTCGGCCCGCGTCAGATGAGTCAGGCCCGTGCCGTCAAAGTTCACGCGAATAATGTGAATAAAATATGGGTCCTGCTCCGGAAAAATGCCGCCAACCGCCAGCCAGATTTGCCGCCGTTTGGGATCCACATGCACCACATGCCGCACCACCCAGTTGCCGCGCGTGATCTGGTTTTTCACGCGGCCGGTGGCCGTGTCATAGAGGTACAAATGGTTCCAGCCGTCGCGCTCGGACATCCAGATCATTTCGTTGGTTTGGTTCAAATAAAATGTGAATTGTTTGCCGGAATAATCAAAGAATTTGGGCGATGCGTCGTCGTGGCAGATTTCCTCCACCACCGCGCGGGTTTTTCCGGTGGCCGCGTTCACCGCGATGATGCGCATGGTTTGGTGCCCACGGGCGTTGAACAAATAGGTGAATTCCGATGAATCCGGCTTCCAGCGGATTTCCGTGAGGCTCCACGGATTGGGCGCCAATGCGGCGCTTACGGGCACTTCTTTTCCCGGCACGGCATGAAACAAATGCGGCCGGCTGATCTGCACCTTGTCCCCGGGCTTCTGGTAAAAAAAGGAGACCAACTGGGCTTCATTGGCGGCCACGGCATAATTGAGTTCGCGCACCTGCCGGTTGAAGCCCGGCACGGTGCGCAACGCGATGAACTTCCGGCTGTCGGGCGACCAGAACACTGTGGGTTGATAAAAATCATCGGCAACGCCGTCGCGCGTCAACTGCCGCCGCTGATGCGAGCCGGTGTTGATAAGAAAAACATTGTAATTTTCCACCGCGACTTCCCAGTGTCCGTCCGGGGATTTGGGGGAATCAGGCGACCACCGCGCAGGATCAGAAGGTTCAAAGGGCGGCGGATAGGATGGCGACGTCCAAAGGGGATGCGCCTTAATTTCATACGAATCAAGATTGCATTGGAAGCCTTTCCCGCCCGCGTTGAACTGCATCTCGCCAGGACGCGCGTCGGTGATTTCCAAGTTCAGTTTTTCAGGATCCAATTTGCGATGCGTGAGCTTGCCCAGGGCCTCCGCCAGACGTGAATGATCAAACGCCGTTTTCCGCGTACCGGCCGCCATATTTACAAGAATATATTCGCGGGCGCCGCCCCGGCCCACGTTGACGTACCAGAATTCCTGGGCGCCGGGTAACCAAAACGGCTTAACACTGTCATTGAATGTTTTGTTATTGGTCACTGCCCACAGATTCACCGCGCGTTGATAATCCTGCAGCGTGGCGATGTTGGGCGGCCGGCTCGGCGGAGCTGCATCGGGCGCAGGGCTGGGGATCGGCGCTGTTGGTACTCGCGGCGAAGCGGCCGCTGCGTTGCCGGCGCCGCCCAAACTTGCCGCCACCCCGCCGGCCAGGGCGCCACCGAGCCATTGCCGCCGCGAAATGGCCTTGCCTTTCGCTATTACGTCATCGGTTTTCGCTTGGCGTTGCGTCGGTTTCTTCATTTTTGGCCTTTCAATTGGCGGTGGTCAGGGCAAATCTTCGCCCGCTGTACTTTAGTGAAATGCTGGCCGCGGGAACAGCAAAATGGGTTGCCGCGAGTGTTGGACGCACACTGTCGACATGCGCCGTGCCAACACGCGGCCCACGGCGGTCGCTACGCTGCGTCGCTGAACCATTTTTGCATGGCTTTTTTCAAACGAAGGAATGAGCGATCGGTGCAGTTAGCAAAGCCGACGTTGGCGGCAAGTTGTTTATACAGGGATGAGGAATGTATGGTTCGGGACGCCTTCAGAACCGCGTCCATCGCCTCTTTTGGGCGGTGTGGTTTGGGATCGCCCTCTCGCCAATAGTCCTTCGCGATCAGCCATGATTTCAGCGGCATTTTGGCCTTGTCCCATCCCAGTATTGTTCCCACATGGGGGGAACTGCTCCACACCCAGGCCTCAAGCTCAGGATTAATAACGATTACGCGGCAGCGAGATTGCCAGATTGGGCGGAGTTGTTTGAGTACCTCTGCGGCCAGGGCGACCGGGGCAGCCGTTTCCCCACCGCAGCCTTCGTAGTCGAACATCAGAATCGCGTGACGGTACGACTCTGCGGACGCATTAAGATACTCCGCGCCTTCAGTCCGGCAGCCGGGGTTATGGCGGGGGTGCGTGCGGACGTCCCATTGAATATCCGGTCGAACGGCCCAACTGTTTGGCGCTCTCGCCAGCACCCCACGGACCGCGGCCTCCATATCCCTGTCGGCCAGCAAAATTATCAAGTCTTTGACAACTCCCACATCTTTGCTCATCCCAAGACTCCGCTGGCGAATAAAACGCTCAAATTGGGCTGGCCCTTCCAGGCGCGCAACCCAGGATGGTTGCCTCCGGGCACAATGGCGGCCCCGCCCTCCAACGTTTGTGAAAAAACAAGTAAATTCTTGGGGCCCGTCACGGAGATCACTGCGGGCGAATGCGTGGCCAATAGCGTCTGTCCATCGTACAGAGATCCCAGGGATTGCATCATAATTTCCACGTTGCGCGGGTGAATGTTCGCTTCGGGCTCGTCAATGAGATATGTGGCGCCGGGCGTCGGCAAGTACGGCAGCACGGTCAAGGCCATGAGCCGCAACGTGCCGTCCGAAAGCACCCACGCTGGCACTTGCAGGTCATTTTTATAGATTACCATAACATATCGAAAATGATCCTCCGCACGTTCGACCACGCGCACGTCGGTAAGTTCCGGCAGCGCCATTTGAAGGTGGCGTATCCATGCGTCAAATTGCTCCGGCGATTTTTCCTGAAGCCCTGCGATGACGCCGGGCAAATTTTCGCCATTTTTAACGAACCGCGCGCCGTTGCCCGGCTTGGCGGGGCGGCGCAGCGCCTGGGACTCAAGGGTCACAGGAACCAGTCGTTCGCGCAGAAATTCCAGAAGCCACCGGGCCTGGGGAACCTGGAGGATCCCCAGCATTTCGAGGAATGATGTCCGGGAACGTTCCACGGGAATCGCCGCGCTGTCCGGTGCGTTTGCGCGCCCCCTGTCGTGCGCGAGTCCCAATTTGATAAGTGCGTCAAGCCCCGGCAGCAGCGAGCGCCAGCTTCCCGCTGAAATCTCGGACTCCGTCAGCAAAATCGTTTCGGCCGCCGGCCGACTATGCCGCAGTTCGTCGGCAATTGCGTCGCGTTCGAAAAGTCGGCGGGTGATAACGTGCGACTGGTTCTTGTCACTGATTCCGGCGACGACCTCATATCGCAGTATTTTACCCGCATGGTCGGCGGGCTCGTCGGAGCTGTCCGGGTTTTCGCCGGGCATCGCGACTTCCAACGCCAGTTCAAAGGGTCCGCCCTGGCGTTGCCAAAAAAGATCGTGGATGTCATTCGTTCGCTGGGCGACGGCCGCGTCAAGCCCCTCCAGTTCCATCTGCCGTATAAAACTCGGAATATCTAGAAAGGTGCTCTTTCCGCTGGCATTTGGCCCCACCAGCACATGAAAATTGCCGAGACCCTGCCGGATTTCTTTAATACAGCGGTAGTGGCGGGCTTCTATTTGACGGATCATGAGTAGGTCTCTGCAAAACGCCTGATGATAGCCGGTTGGCAAAACACCGCCTTCGGGAGGCCGCGTCAGAAACGGCGCCGCGCTTTTTATGGCCATCGCACGATCATCTATTTACATTCTACGTGGTTGTCGCGTCAAATTGTCGTTTGAAGCTGGCGTCGTGAACCAACCCAGTCCATGGCGAGGTCAGGACGGCGGGTGTTGGTGCAGCGCGCCCGTGCCTTTTGTCGCCTCGTTAATTAAGCCCGCCCGTCGGTGATTCCGATAAAGAATCTGGCGCGGTGTTGATGCGCCATATGATGAATAACTTCAACGCCATTCTGACCGCTCTTCAGACGACGTCCAACCGCGCCGCCAATCAGGCCGTTTTGCTCGCCCTGCGCTGCAAAGACGCTCCGGAGCATCAGGTTCGGCTGTGCGAGGCGCTATTGGCGCGACAGGAACGGTCGGCGCGTGTGGCGCTGATTAAAGCGTACGATGCCGTGGCGCCGGCGGCACAACAATTGATCGCCGACCAGGGCTTGGCGCTGTTCGGGGCGCTGGGCGAAGCGGTGCGTGACGAGGAAGGCGCAGCGCGCACCAACGTGGTGGCGCTGGTGGAAAAAATTGGCCATCCGCGGCTGGCGTTTCTTTTGGCCGATGCATTAAAAGCGCATGACCGAGCCACGCAGT
>JAJZCU010000251.1 GCA_021828935.1 Planctomycetota bacterium
CTGGACCAATGCATTGAACGCGGAATAACGCCATTGTCGTGGAGTCCGTTGGGGGGCGGATTCTTAGGCGCCGGCGCCGAGGTTTCCAAAAAACATTCGCGCCGCAAGGAGATGCTGCACCTCCAAAAAGTAATGGACCGCATTGCCGGCGAGCTGGGGGCGTCGCGCACGGTGGTGGCGCTGGCGTGGCTGTTGAAGCATCCGTCGAAAATTATTCCGATTGTCGGCTCATGCAATCCGGCGCACATTCGCGATGCCGCCAAGGCCGATGATTTGGACCTGTCGCGGGAACATTGGTATGAATTGTTAGTCGCGGCGCGTGGCGAACCGCTGCCGTGATCCCGCACGACAGATGTTTTTCATCTAATCAATCTTCTGAAGCACAGGGCGGGCCGGCGTCGCGTCGCCGCGCCGCGATTCGGTCCCGCAGGAACGAACGAAAGGTAGGCAGCCCTGCGCAGGCCCACTCCTGTTCAATGGCTTCCACCAGCGTTTGATTAATGGTGCGCAGATGGGCCAGTTGCGCGGCGTCCGGGCTGTCGGGCGGGGCATGCAGGTGGCTGTCGTGCGCGTCCGCGCGAAACAGCAGCGTCGCGTCTCCGGGCGCGGGTTCCAACACCAATTTCATAAATGGATAGGCCTGTTGCCCCAGGCGCAATACATACCGGGCGCCATCTTTTTCAAAAGAGGCCTGCGCCGCGGCCTTTGAATCCGCCCCCAGCAGCTTGGATGCCCGCGCTTGCACCAACGCCGGAAGGGCGCCGGAGGGATAGGCATGCCGCAGATATATTGAGATCGACTTATGAAGTTCTGGCAACGGCGGAAATTTCGGGCCCTGCGCCGGCGCCGGATTGGTCGCTGGGCCGGCCGCGGGGGTGCTCTCGGGAGTGCTCATGAATCGCCAACTTTCAACGCGGCGCAGCGGCTTCGCTGCTTTTGCTTGATAGGCGGCCGGACGGAACCGCCATCGGGGATACGCTTATTATACTGGCCAAGAGGAAAAAAAGCGGCAGATGCCAGGAATTCTCGCCATGGTCCCGCGGCCCGCCCCTGGCCGTCCTCCGCGGAATTAGGAATGGAAGATGCTTCGAAAAGTTTTGGTAACAGTGGCGCTGAGCATGTGCGCTGCGTTCGCGGCAGTGGCGCTCTTTGCCGCCGGCGCCGCGCCGGTCGCCGCGCCGGTAGCCACGCTTACACTATCGGCCGAGGCAACCACGCCACCGTTGGTCAGTGCCGGCGATTCGGACAGCACGCAATACTGCTCCACACTGACCCCGGCACGGAGCGGCGAGGAGAACCTCACCGTAACCCGGCAGTGGTGGGACATCGCGAGCGTCAGCGCAAGCAGTGACGACGTGCATTGGACGACAGTATGGACGGCGCCGTCGGGCGGCTCACCCACGGCCGTTGGCCCCGGCTTCAAGGCAGCGATTGAGCCGTCGACCGGCGCCTCCGCGACACTGGTCTGCACCCTTAAGGCGGATGGTTTTTACCAAGTCGCCGTGCAAACCTCGGCGGATTACTCGGTCGTGATTAGCGGCAAAACGGAAACCGGAGGGCCGATTATTAGTAAAATGTCGCACTGACCAACCATTGTGGTGGCGGACGTGACGGCGACCGGCAAGCCGGTGGCTATATAGCCTTTATGCCAGGCGTTTCCGATAATAATTAATTGTGGTCTTGAGGCCCTCGCGCCGCGGGACGGTGGGTTGCCAGTTGAGTTTCTCTTTGGCCAGCGTAATGTTTGGGCAGCGTTGCCTGGGGTCATCCGGCGGCAGGGGGGTATGCGTGATTGTACTGGTGGAACCGGCCAGTTCCCGTATTTCATGCGCCAATTGCAGCATGGTGACTTCCTCCGGGTTGCCGATGTTAATCGGCAGGTGGTAGCCCTCTGATTCCATGAGCAGCATGAGGCCGCGAATTTCATCATCAACATAACACAGAGATCGGGTCTGTGCGCCGTCGCCCTGCACGGTCATGGGCGCGTTGGTCAGGCTTTGTTTGATAAACGCGGGAACCACGCGGCCGTCGTCCAGGGCCAGGCGGGGTCCATAGGTATTAAAAATGCGTACAATTCGCGTGTCCACATGCCGTTCGCGGTGGTAGGCCATGGTGGCGGCCTCCATGAAGCGTTTGCTTTCATCGTACATGCTGCGCATGCCCACGGGGTTCACATGGCCCCAGTAGCTTTCCGTCTGCGGATGCTCCAGCGGGTCGCCGTAACATTCACTGGTGGAGGCCACCAAAATGCGGGCCTTGCAGCGCTGGGCCAGCTCCAGCAGCCACACCGTGGCAAAACTGTTCACCTTCAGCGTGTTGACCTGATGCCGCACATAGCCCACCGGGCTGGCCGGGCTGGCCATGTGGTAGATGCGGTCGAAGCGGCCGGTGGCCAGGTCCGGCGGCAGGCTTTCAGCCAGGTCGGCCTGAACCAGTTTAAAGTGGCGGTGGTCCTTTAATTGGGTAAGATTTTCGCGCGAACCGGTGATGAAGGAATCCACGCCGATCACATCATGGCCCAGATGCACGAGCAGGTCGCAGAGGTGCGACCCTAAAAAGCCCGCCGCGCCGGTGACCAGCACGCGCCGCGCGGGTTGGAATTTCAAACTGGCCGGAATTTCTGATTGCATAACGGTTAATCCCAAAAGCTGAACCGGATAATTTGCGCAATGGCCGAAAAAGCGTCCTTCCAGCCGATCTTTTTCCCCTCTTCATACGTGCGGCCCGCATATGCCACGCCGGTTTCATACACCCGCAGTTTGTGGCCATTCAAGCGCATCTTGGCCACCTTGGCCGTGAGTTCGGGTTCCACCCCGAAGCGCGGGCTTTTGATGGTCAGTTGTTCATAAACTGGCCGCGTAAAAACCTTGTAGCAGACCTCCATGTCCGTTAAATTCAAATTGGTAAACATATTTGACATCGTGGTCAGGGCGTTGTTCGCCAATTGGTGCCAGAAGTACATCACCCGGTGCGGTTCGCCGATGAACCGGCTGCCGAAGACAACGTCGGCCTTTTCATCCAGAATCGGCTGCAGCAGCTTGGGGTAATCGGCCGGGTCGTATTCAAGGTCAGCATCCTGAATAATCAGCAAATCTCCGGTGGCCCGCGCGAAGCCGTCGCGCAGGGCGGCGCCCTTGCCTTCATTCACGGTTTTGTCCAACAGAATAAAATCGGCTTCGGGAAACAGCGCGGGCAGTTGTCCCATGATTTCCGTGGACCGGTCTTTGGATGCGTCGTTGATAAGAATTATTTCTTTCTTCAAATCCCCCGGCACCTGCTGGCGCACCACGCGCGCCACCACCTGCTGCAGATAGCGCTCCTCGTTGTAAACGGGAATGACAATGGACAGTCTGCGAAAACCGCCGGGGCCAACCGGCGAACAGCCCGCCACTTGCGGACCCTCCGCGATGCCGCTGGTGGTGGATGCCTGGGTCATGGTGTTCCGCCGGTTGGCCGCGTGTGTCAAAAAGCCTGCGTATTGGAACCGACTTCTCCGGCCCGTTCAACGTCTATCGGCTAAAAAAAAGGCCAACCGTGGTACGATCGCCAAAACACGCGGCACCGGGGAGCTCGCGCGGCCCGCAAATGGGGTCCAGACGATGGTTTCCGGCCAGCGCTTCGTCCCCCTATCTCGCGCCTGCCGCGGCTCCTAAATGCGCGGCCGGGCGCCCCGCGTTTGAAGCCCTGTCGGTCCCCGGATGTTCCAAGGCGGTATCTCGCAAGAATCAACGTTCATTTATCCCAGCTACGCCAATACGTTGGCGCCGCATTGTAATTTGGTGGTGACGACCGCAAGAACCGCTGATCACGCGGCTGAACGCGGACACGACGAACCGTTGGGCCAGGGCTCGGCTATCTGTTCGTCCCCCATCCGCGTAAATGGCGTAATCAGCGGTTAATAATATTGGAGGCGCATTGCAATTTGGCCGTCACGGCGGAGCACATGAAAGTATGGCGCCGGGGTTTTCATCAGCCCGGTGCAGGGCACCGGGACACCCGCCGCCGATGGCGGATTGCATAGAAACGTTGCGGCGCCGGAACCAAGCGATCAGGCGTCACCGAAGTCGTCGCCCCAGCCCTCGCTTGCGTCCCCGGCAATGCCGTCGGCTGTGGCCAGAAATAATTTTTCGGTTAGTGGCAAAATCAGCTTGCGGTAGCTGCCGGCAATCTGGGCTTGAATCCACGTCAACGCCTCTGGATTCTCCACGCTAAAGGCAAGCAAACACTCATGGTTGGGAATTGCCACATAAAACGTGGATCCCAGGTGTTCGCGCAACCGCCGATGAAAATCGGGCAAAAGAATGCGCACGGCGTTGTGCCGATCCGCCCGCGTGAACGCCAACATCGTGTAGCCGTCGGAGCGGTTGCCTTCCATCGTGAGTTCTTGCGTACAGCCCACCAGATTTTCAATTGCCTGGTCATGCAAGGCGTCTTCGTTGATACCCCAGCGGGCGAGATACCGCCTTGG
>JAJZCU010000252.1 GCA_021828935.1 Planctomycetota bacterium
CATTCCGAAGGAGCATAATTATTATTTTTATGATGAAAGTCATGGTTTTTGGGATGTGCCCACCTGGTGGGAAAACGGCCGGGGTGGCAGCCTGAATCCCGCCGGCGCGTTGATGCGCGTGTGGTCGGAGGAAATTTACGGCACGCGGTTCAAAAAAGCCTTCGACTTCGGCGACGCCAACGACATTTATGTTGGCAATTTATTCGAGGGGCCGGGGAAGCGGGTGGCCACGATGATGTCCGCCGGTGATACGGAAGGCCGGGTGCGGATTAAACTGGCAAGGAACAATGGCAACACGTCCGGGCGGCTGCGTTTGGTGTCGGCGTTTGGCGTGGAAAGTCATGTGCCGGTGACCAATGGGGTCGCGGAAATTCCCGTTCCGGAGTTGCCGGTGTACCTGCCGCTGACCGCGGGTGAAACGCTCACGGTGATTCCCGAAAGATGGGGGAAGAATTTGGCGCTGCAAACGGGCGTCACGGCGCGGGCATCGGGCAACGGCGCGCAAACGGCGGCGGCGGCGTCCGTGGACATCGCAAAAATTCACAATGGCCAGTTGGAAAACTGGTACTGGTCACAGTTGCCGGGGTCCGCGCCGTGGGGCGAAAGCGTGAAGAAATTTCCGGTAACCGTTGAACTGACGCTTCCGGCGCCGGCGCATATTGGTCGAGTTGTATTGTTTTGTGCGCCGCCGTGGCAGTGGCAGGGCACATTGTTAAATTTTGATCTGCAGGTTCGCGGTAAGGGCGGCGCTCGCTGGACTACTGTGGGCCGCGTGCGGGAAGATCCCAAAACCTTCGGCGTCTATACTCCACTGACGCGCTGCACTGTGGACAGCTTCTTTAGCGATCGCTGGATATTTCAGTTTGCGCTGGACCACGCGCGGCTAAAGTCGGCGCGATTCGATTCTCTGCGCCTATTGATTCACAACTGCACATGGGGCGGCGGGGCGACTGGCTTGGTGGCGCAGGCCGGCGGGCAGTGCTGGAAGTCGCCGACATTCGCCATTCGCGAGATTCGGGTGTACGGCTGAGAGTTATTAATAGTTAACAATCGACGATTAACCCAGCGGCGATCGTCAGGCACGTCCACCGTGAGGCTGACGCTTTCGCACCAACGCCGATATTCGCAGTTGTTCCGCGCCCCGTTCATTTCAGCTTTGCTGCGATCACCTCCGCGCGTTTGACCATGGCGGCCTGGACCGCCGGGTTGTGAATGCGGCGCGCCACCGTGCGCAGCATGTGGACCATATTCCAGCGGGAGATTTTGGCGGCCTTGAGCACCCGGCAACCGGTTGCATCGGCGGCCATCTCAACGTCGGCGGGCGCGTTGGTGCCCCGTAACGCCCGGATGGTATGCACGTTTCCACCATTGATAAGGTGGCCCATCTCGTGGGCGATCGCGGCGGCGAGTTCCGTCGGGGGAAGGGCCTTTACCAAGGCCCGGCTGAGATAAATTCTTCCGTTGGGCCAGGAGTACGCCACGAGCCGCGGGGTATTTAATACAAAAATTTGGAGGGGCTGACGCAGCGTGGCGCAAGTGAGTCTGTTGCATTCCATGCGCGCCAAGGCCAATGATCGGCCTTTGTCCAGCCCACCATGCATGCGGGTCCAACGTTGTCCTGAATTGGTCGCACAGCCAGCCAGCGGAAGCAGCAATAACAATAGCGCTAGTTTGCAGGGCAGTTTCATGCCGTTACTAACGCAAGGGCGGCGCCACCGGGAAAACAGGCATTTCCTGATGAAATCATGCCTGAAACGCAGGCATTGACAAATCGCAGGGGAGAAACTGCCCAACGTTTGGGCGGGAGGCAAATCGTTGGTCATCGCGCGGCGCCCTTCATGGGTAAAGTTCATGGAATGCTTCCTTTGAAAAAGTTCTGCTTTATTAAAGCAGATGCGGCGTGCCCGGGAATCAACAGCACATCAAATGTGGGGGCTAAGTTGTCAGGGAAGTCTCAGGGGCAGGGCCGGAGTGGCATCTTCTTCGTGTTTGCGGGCGGGGTGGCCCCAAGGCGGGAATATTTAGCGTTTGCGCGGTTGCAGTTGCCGTCCGGGGATTCAATGCCCGAACAGCACGGCGCCGCCCCGTATGCGTGAGGGTTCTACGAGCGGCGAGTTCCTAAAGAAACGTTGGGTGGATTCGGACCGGAAGATCACATGGATTAGTCGGGCTTGCTTGCTCACGGCGCAGTTAAGCAATAATATATTCCCGCAGGCGTGGGCGCTTCGGTGGTATAAGGAGCCATAGCCGCGTTAAAACCCAATATGCCGGGGCGGGCCGTGGTCGAGGTCGGCTCCGGCGAATATCATTTCTGCGGACCATTACGGCCCCACGCCCACGGACAGGCTGGCGCATGCGGATTCTCAAAACCAGGGGGCCCCGGCGCCGCGACATGGCAATTGATGGCAAGCTTTGAAACCCATTACCCGCGGTGCTCACCGGGCATTTCGTCGGGCACGCCATCGTCTTCATCTTCAGCGCTGTCATCGTCCATATCGCCGCCGCTGCTGGCCACGCCAACGGGCACTGGCGGGTCTTCGCCGATGCCTTCGGCCTTGTCGCGGGCCTGGGCCATTTGAAGGGCCTCCCAGTCTTCCAGCGTCATGAGCACTTCGCTGGCCTGACTGCCCTTGTACGCGCCCACAATGCCCGCGGCGCGCATTTGGTCGATCAGTCGGCTGGCGCGGGAATAGCCAATGGTCAGCCGGCGCTGCAGGAGGCTCACCGAACCGCGCTTGGTTTCTATGATAATTTTTACCGCATCATCAAACAGTTCATCTTTTTCCGCATCGGCCAGGCCCGCGGGGGCGCCAAGCTGGAGCAGTTCCGGATGGAATTCCGGCTGGGCAATGTCCTTCAAGAAGCGGCAGATGCCTTTGATTTCGGCGTCTTCCACAAAGGCGCCCTGGCCGCGCAACAGTCCGCCGCCGGTGGGGCGGAGCATCAGCATGTCGCCCTGGCCTAACAACAATTCACCGCCGGATTGGTCCAGCATGATGCGTGAATCAAGACGCGAACGCACCTGGAAGCACAGGCGGCCGGGCATGTTTGATTTAATTAGTCCCGTGACCACCTGCGCTTCGGGGCGCTGCGTGGCCAAGATCAGGTGAATGCCCACGGCCCTTGCCTTCTGGGCGATGCGCACGATGTGGCCTTCCACTTCCTTGCTGGTCATCATAAGGTCGGCCAGTTCGTCAATGATGATCACGATGTACGGCATGTGGAACGGAATGCGGGCTTCTTCATCAGGCGTGGATGGCTGGAAGCGTTCAAGGATTTGTTCCCTGGTAAGTTTATTAAAATCTTTCACATGGCGCACGCCCGCTTCCGAGAGCGTTTCATAACGCTCATCCATTTTTTGGGTGGCCCATTCCAGAATGCTTTCGGCCTTGGTCATGTCATCAATAATGGGGGCCATTAAGTGCGGAATCTGCTTGTAATCCTGCATTTCCACCATCTTTGGGTCCACCATGATCAACTTCACATGGTCCGGGCGCTGGGTGAGCAACAACGTCATGATGATGCTGTTGATGCACACGGATTTGCCCGATCCGGTGGTTCCGGCAATTAGCAAGTGCGGCATGCGGGCCAAATCTTCAATGAGTGGATTGCCGGAGGCGTCCTTGCCCAGGCACATGGGCAGCGCCATGCGCGCCATATCATTCTGGCCCAATTGCATGAGTTCTTTCAGGCGCACCTTTTCTTTGTCAATGTTCGGCACTTCAATGCCCATGGTGGATTTGCCAGGAATGTTATCAATCATGCGCACGGGGGGGCTCATCAGTGCGCGGGCGATATCCTTGGCCAGGGCGGCGACCTGCGAGCTTTTGACTCCGGGCGCCAGCTCCAGTTCATACAGCGTAACCACCGGGCCGGTATCAATGGCCACAACTTTGCCATCAATGCCGAAGCTGGTCAGGGCGCCTTCCAGCACGCGGGCCTTTTCGCGCACGCGCTGTTCCTGGCCTTCCACATTCACCGGTTCGGGTTCTTCCAGCAGGTCCAGCGGCGGCAATTGGTAGTTGCCCAGATCCTGGGGCGGTGGGGCGGCGGGCTTTAATGGCAACATTTTGGCCATCGCCGGTTTGCGAACCACGGGTTCCACCGAAGGGGCAACGACCACTTCCGCCACAGCGGCGGGGGCTGGCAGGGCGGGTGCGATGGCATCATCATCTTCGTCATCGTCTAAAGGGATAACCGCGGCGCGACTGATTGCGCTGGTCGGAATACTGGCCACTGCGCCAGGCATCGCTGCGTCATCCAACGGACCTGTAACCACGGCGGTTTTGGGTTTACGTGGCGTGCCGGTGCGCGCGGGTTTGGCACGCGCCCCCATGCGGCTGTTGCGTGAAATAAAACGATCGGCCACGTTTTTGAAGGCTTGTACTATTCCGTTCGCGGCGCCCGTCGCGGCGCCGCCGGCGGCCTCCGCCAACTCGCCCGCGGGCACTTTTTTCCATGTCTT
>JAJZCU010000253.1 GCA_021828935.1 Planctomycetota bacterium
CGGCTCTGTGCGGGCGCAATGCGGTGCAGATTTCGCAGCCCGCGGGCAACAAGGTGGATTTTGAACACATCGCGGCGAATTTGCGCGGCGTGGGCAAACCCAGCTTTAATAAGTTTATGCTCAAGTGCGCCTTGGTGGAAGGCGGCGAAGGGCGCGAGAAGCATTATGAGTTGACGATCTTTGCCGACGGCCGCGCTATTATTAAAGGCACCAACAGCGCCGCGACGGCCAAGGCCATTTATAGCAAGTACGTTGGCGCGTAGGCCGGCGCACAGTAGAGTAATTGTAGTGTCTGCCGGTCGATGCCGGTATTTTTTTGAGGAAACAGTCATGATTGAACCGCTTATTTTCGCAATGAACCACACCCGCAACGCCACGCTGAAACTGGTGGCTGACCTAAATGACCAGCAGATGGTGGCGCAACCGGCGCCGGGTACAAACCACCCCGCGTGGGTGTTGGGGCACCTTTTGCAGGTGGATTACCGATTGTTAAATTTGCTGGGCGGACCGGCGCCGGAGGTCGATGAACAATGGCGGCAAACCTACGGCGGCAAGAGCACGCCCGTGGCGGATGCCTCTAAATACAAGCCGAAGCAGTTTTACGTGGAGCGTCTGGCAGCCACGCGGGAGAAGATTATCGCCCGGTTACGCGCGATGAAACCGGAAGATTTTCAACAGCCCACGCCCGATCCGGCCATGCGCGAACGCTTTCCAACCATCGGGCATGTGGCCATGGTACTTGGCACATGGCATGAAGCGTATCACGCTGGGCAGTTGTCCACCTGGCGGCGGGTGCAAGGTTTGCCAGCAGTATGATGCGCCGCGTCGGCTGGCATTTTGCATCTAAGATTGCAAAGGTTGAACAATGATTGCTACAAAAGATACCGTTCCGGAAGAGGTGCGAAAGCAAGCGGAATATCTGGCGCGGGACAACCGCGAAGCGGAACCGAAAATCACGCGGATATTGTGGTTTCCACACCAGACGGAAGTGCGGCTGGTGGAAATGATGGAGGGCGTGCCGATGTCACAGGATGACGTGATCGTGCCATTCTACTTTCGCGCGTCGCCCGAGGACGCGATGCCCTTTCCCACGGCTATCGCACTGATCTATTCCGCCGAACTGGATCGGTTGAAGTTACCGGATGATTGGGGAGATTGGTCCGACGCGGTGGAGCTATAATGGACTGGCGTTCTGCTTTCTTTCAGCAATCGCAAAGCGATTTCGAGGTGTTTCAGGCGCTAAACAGCGCGCGCGTTCCCTATTCACATCAGCTCCATTATTTTCAGATGCTGTCGGAGAAACTTTCGAAGGCTGTATTGCTTACACCCAAAAGTGCGGACCCTCCGGAGCCGTCTCACGCGGTCTTCGTGCGCATGCTGCGGACGCTAAAAACGCGGCCGGATGTGCGCCGTCAGCTTGGCTTCGGAAACAACGCAAAAGCTTTTTGGGCTATGATTGATGGAATGCTTCCGCTGGCGTACAAACTTGAGCAATTGGCGCCTGCCTTGGCGGGCTTCACGCGCCCGAATCCGGAGTATCCATGGCACGACCGGGCATCTTCTACGGTATTTTGTCCAGCGCTGTACCGATTTGCAGATTTTGATCTGCATAGCCCGCCGCTGGTACACCTTCTTAACCTTGTTATCCGGTTGTTGCGCATTGACTGGTGACGTGCCGATGGAGTTGGGCGAGACGGGCGCGGCCGGTACGGGGTCGCCGGCACGGACCGGCGGCTGGCGTGTGTTGAAAGGTTAATTTATGAAAAAAACCAAGGACGAAATTCTGAAGGAAGTCCACAGGCAGGCGTTGTATCTGGCGAAGGCCAACTGCAAGGCCAATCGTAGTATCAAAAAAGTGTACTGGTTTCCCAGCCCGAAAGAGGTGCGGTTACTGGAGGTAACCGAAGAGGTGGGATTCACGGATGACAAAGCCATACTTCCACTTTATTATCGGGAGGAGCCGCAGTACGGGCTGCCTTTTTCGATGGGCGTGGCATGGGTTCATCCGGCGCAATATCGGAATCGCAAGTTGCCAAAAGGATGGCGGTGGGCGGACGCATTGGAAATACGTGTTTTGGCGCGGAAGAAATGAATTGGCGGGAAGCATTTTTAAGACAGGCACGCAGTGATTTTTCGATTTTCCGGTTGCTCAATTCGCTGGACGCCCCGTACGCGCATCAATTGCATTATCTGCAAATGACGACCGAGAAGCTTGGAAAGGCGCTACTGATTCCGGTCTCCAGCGATGCGGCCCCGGCCTTTTCTCATCGGGCCTTCGTCACCTTGTTGCAACAAATGCCGGGTCAGCCGGGTCGCCGTTTTCAATTAAGATACGGCGGAAAAAGTTCGATGTTGAAGGCACGCGTCCGTAAAATTTTGCCCCTGGCAAAAATGATCGAGGATTTGGCTCCAGCACTTGCCGGAATCGCCAGGCCGAACCCGGAGTACCCGTGGAAAGACAGGATGACCAACGAGATTCTGTGTCCGGCAGAGTTTGGCTTCGCCGAGTTCGACCCGAACTCCGCCGACATGCTCAATCTGGTCGATGTGATAGATGAACTGCTAAACTAATTAAACGACAGCCACTTGAAGTACGCCAGGAAGCCTGCGTCTTTAATTTCGCATGGAGAGGGACCGATGTCCCCTTGCTCGGTGTTGATTTCTATAAACATTATCTGAGGCCCCCAAACTTGTGAGACCCCCAACATGCAAAACCCCGTAATTTACTTTGATAACGCCGCCACCAGTTGGCCCAAGCCGCCAGTGGTCGCCGAAACCATGTCCACGTTTTTAGCCCAGGACGCCGCCAACCCCGGCCGCGCTGGCCACCGCATGGCCGTGGCCGCTGAAAAAATGCTCGATTCGGTGCGCCAACAGCTCACCGAATTCATCGGCGGCACGGACCACCATCGCATGATTTTTACCATGAATTGCACGGACGCTCTGAACATGGCCATCAAGGGCCTGCTGCATTCCGGCGATCATGTCATCACTTCCATGCTGGAACACAACAGCGTCAGCCGTCCGCTGCAGGCCTTGGCGGACAGCGGAATTATTACGCTTACGCGCCTGGGCTTTTCGCCGGAAACCGGGACCATTGATCCCGCTGATGTGAAAAAATCCATTACGCCCAGGACGCGTTTGATCGTGCTAACCCACGGCAGCAACGTGATGGGAACGGTGCAGCCCGTGGAAGACGTCGGCCGGATCGCTGGCGAGCATGGCGTAAAATTTTTGTTGGACGCGGCCCAGACCATCGGCGTTGTGCCCATTGACCTGCGCAAGCAGCATGTTGATGCCATCGCATTTCCGGGTCATAAATCACTGCTGGGGCCCACCGGCACCGGCGCCTTATATCTTAACACCACGATCTCCGTGGAAGATCTGGCCGCATTCCGCGAAGGCGGCACCGGCGGCGATTCCTCTTCACCGGTGCAGCCGCGGCTGTTTCCATATTTCCTGGAAGGCGGGACGCCCAATACGGTGGGCGTGGCCGGCCTGGGCGCCGCGGTGAATTTTGTGACAAAGCATGATCCCGCCAAGACGCTGAACCATGAACGCACGCTGGTGCAACGGCTGCTTTTGGCGCTGGATGAAATTCCCGGCGTCACCGTCTACGGCCCGCGCGGCGCGGGCGGGGCCGCTAATCGCGTGGGCACGGTCAGCTTTAATTTCCAACAATATTCCCCACAGGAAGCCGGCGGCATTTTGGACGAATCATTTTCCATTGCCGTCCGCCCCGGCCTGCATTGTGCGCCGTATGCCCATCGGCAGATTGGCACATTTCCCGACGGCGCCGTGCGCGTGAGTCCGGGGCATTTCAACACGGAAGATGACCTTGATAAGTTAATCGACGCCCTGCGTCAGATGGCGGAATAATAACGTTCTGGCCGGCAGGGGCCGCGCCGTCGGTTAACAAGCCCGACGCGGCAAGGCGCGGGCATTTTATTCAAAATCACGCCCCAATTCGCGCGCCGTTTTACCCGCTGCGACCCCGGCGTATTTTATTTCTCCGCCGCCGATACGTAAGATTTCGGATCAAATTCATTGACCGTTTTTTCGGTGGTATAAATTTCCACCCGGCGATTGGCTCTCAGGGCGGCGGCGGTATAGGCGTGGGGGTGCAACGGTTCAAACGGACCGCAGGCTTCGGGGCGCAACGCCCGGCGGCGTATGCCCAGTTTGGCCAGCGCGTTGCACACCGCCATGGCCCGCTGATAAGAAAGCCCCATTCCATTGCGGTCCTGGGGACGCAGGGCCAGTTCATCGGCCGAAACGTTGCCTTTCACAATCAGCACGTTGCTGTGGCCGCGAAGCATGGCGGCCAGCCGGCGCAACGCCAGGTCATCGCGCCGCGTCAATACGCTTGAATCGCGATGAAACGTGATTTGTCCGCCTGTGGTAATCTCTTTGCCCGTGCGGATCGTTTTGACGCGACGATTCAGACCGCGGGCGCCGGTGA
>JAJZCU010000254.1 GCA_021828935.1 Planctomycetota bacterium
CAGGGGTTGGACCAAATCCCAGCTGGCAGCCAAACCTTGGGCCAACGCATGAACACCCTGCACCTGGTGCTCGGCGGCTACATTGAAGGCGGCTACACCGGCAACATTTATGATTACAACACCAGCCGATTACACCTGGGTTCTTCCATCTTCGGCTACAACATCACGCCGTCGGTGGCCCGGGCCCTGCAGATTACCAACCCCGCGGATCAGTTGCCCAGAACCTTCGGGCGAAAGTTTAACAGTGAAATCGGCAACCACGCGGAACTCAATCAGGTTGATCTTTCTCTGTCCCGCGCCATTGATTTCACCAGCACCGCATTCCGCCGCCGGGGCTGGGATATCGGCGGTCAGGTGGAATTTCTCTACGGCACGGACTCGGCCTACATTCAATCCGATGGCCTGAATTTCTATCATGGCGCCAATGCATCCGCCGCCACTCTGGTTCATCCCATGTATCAGTTCGCCCTGGAACAGGCCTACGCCGATGTCGCTGTTCCTTTGGGAAATACCGCCGCCCTGCGCTTCCGCTTCGGCCAGTTCGACAGCCTCCTGGGCTATGAGACCATCAATCCCACCACCAATCTGTTTTATTCCCACAGTTACTTATTTAATTATGCCATACCCTACACCAATACCGGCGTGCTGGCCAATTTGTACCTTAATGACAAATTGCAATTCTGGGCCGGCGTGGTCCGCGGGTGGAATGTTTCCCTGCGGGACAATAACAGCACCGAAAGCTACACCGGCGCCATCGACTACACCCCCGATTCACGGGATCTTATTTCATTCAACGCCATCGCCGGCCCTGAAGATAATCATGACAACGCCCATTACCGCACCGTGCTGGATTTAATTATCAGCCATAATTTCACCCGGCGGTTCATGGTGGCGGTCAACGGCGATTATGGCTATGACGGCGCCGGCGGCGGCTACACCGGCCCCACGGGCGTGCAGGGCATAGCGTCACACTGGTATGGGGTGGCGCTGTATGGCAGTTATCTTATCAACCGGTACGTCACCTTTGATGTGCGCACGGAATGGTATTACGACGGCCTGCGCGACGCCGTGGGCGGCCCTCCGCAGACCAATTACTATGAAGACACCGCCAACCTGATTATTACGCCCATGCCCAACAGCACGCTGGGCAAGTACCTCCACATTCGGCCCGAAATTCGGGGCGATTTCTCCACCAAGGGCCATCTGAATACCAATCTCACCGGCGCCCACAACTTCAACGCCGGCGTGGCGGTGACCGGCGCGGTGGATATTTATTACACATTCTAAATACTCCGGCGCCCTATGCCGCGAAACCAACACTACGGGCACGAGCCGCTGACGTGGACAAGCCTCCCGCCAGCGGCCTTTTTATTTCAGCGCGGGGCCATATAGCCGCGGGCTCGCCAGTGGTTGCGACAACATATGCAAATGCGATCAACGGAATCGGTTCACGCCCACGGCGCGCGGCCGGAACCGGTTCTCAAATCGCGCATCGATCGCGCGGGCGCCAAACCCCGGCCAAGGCCGGGGCTATATAGCCGAGTTGAAAGACGTTCGCCTCGCGGCCTGTTTATTATTACGCCACCGGCGGCGGCAGTGCCCCCGGCGGCGCCATCGGCAGGAGCGCATTCCATGTGGCCGTGAACAGCCGAACCAGCGCCTCAGGCGAACCGCGGGCGCTGGATACAACAATCCCGCCGCCGGTGATCGTGACATGGCCAGGCAGGCCATCTATTTGCAGCACGCATGAACTGCCGTCGGGCTCGTAAGCCCCCAGCGTTATGCCCGGCGGCTTGTGGTCTTCAATATGATCGATGATGTCGGAAACCTCAATTGCCACGGGCGAGGCGAAGGTGATCGCGTCGAAAATTCCATCGAAGGTTGCATTAAAATCCGCCGACATAATGACCTCCGGCGTTTTAATGTTAACAACAATGTGGCTAAACACGGCGCTGGCCGCATCGTGATCATCCTGCGAGATTTCAAGGGCATATTCGAAATCCGGCGTGATGATCGTTCCCGCGCCGCCGTCGCAGTCCATTTTCAGGTCGCGCCGCGCGTATTTCATGCCCTGACGTATCCTGCCAAAGGCTTCTTTGAGTTCGCGGTCCACGTCGGCTGCGCCAAGTTTTTTGACAAGCCCTTTGCCATAGTCATCCACGGCTTTTGGAACCTTGTGGAATCGCTGGAAGCCGCTGAGCTTTTTCACGTCGATAAACGTCTTACCAGAAAATGATACGTGGGGCAGTTGGCTGACCGTCGGCGCCGCCGCAGCGGCCGCGGATTCCGTAAACTCAGCCACATCGGCCATTACAATCTCATCGCCGCCGAACATTTGCGGGGTCTGGCGTCGGCCGTCGCTAAACATTTCCCGCAGCGTCCGGGGAACCTCCTGTCGCAGATAATCCTGCAGAGCCTTTGCGGTCAACACGCCGTTTTGCAAAACCCGCGGCGCGCGGCCCATAAGCGCTTGCACAAGATGGCAATTCCAAACGCCATGCCTGGTCGCCGGGTTAACGTACGACATCTCATCAGGTTTGCAGGCGGTGAATGCCACGCAATGCTCAGAACCGCCGCAGAATTTCTTAAGATCATTTTCCAGCACGCCGTGCGCCGCGCCGGGCGATGCCGGATCGACTGCAGCTTCGCCGCGGCGCGCGTCAAGGAAGAGCGTAATCTTCCCGCAGGGCCATTTTTTATGAAGGGGATGCAGCAGTGAACTCAGGGGAACGGCGGTGTTTTCCAGATCGTCGGTTTCGCTGTCCCACGCCGCCAGCACGCTTTCGCCATCCGCGGTAAAGCCATGGCCGGCGTAATAAATGACCAGCTCATCCTCGGGCCGCAATTGCTTTTGCAGCCGCCGCAGCCTCGATTCAATGGCCGTTTTGCTGGCGTCGCCATCAACATGAAGAAAGCTGCCCTCCGCGCCCCAGCCGCGGACTTGCAGGGCCGCAACAAAGGCCTGGGCATCGCTGGCAGCCCCGGCCGCGTGGGCCAGCTTCGGATCCTTGTAATTTTCGACGGCCACCGCCAGAAGATATTTCATAACCTCGTTTCTCAAGTGAATCGAACGTGACCGCAACAACTGATTTCCGCCCGCCCCGCCGCTTATCAAGCTATCGGCACAAACGCAGCCACAACAACGGGCAACGCCCCGTCATCGCGCCCCAAATAACCGCCGCATCCGTCCCACCATCGTCTGCCGCTCCACCGCCGATGTGGCCGACGCCGCCGCCGCGGTTTCGTGTTCGCGCACGAGTTCCTCGCGCCGGGCCTGATGGTCGGCAACCAACGTTCCCAGCGCCTCCAGCAGAGCGGGGTCTTGTTGAAAAATGTTCTGCAAACTGGCGTGCGTAAGTTCCACGCAGGCGGCTTCCGTGGCGGCCTTCACTGTGGCCTGGCGCGGTTCGCCGGTCAGGGCGCTCATTTCACCGAATACCTGCCCGGCTTGCAACTGCCCGACTTTGGTTGCCGGCTTGTCCCCCACGGCGAAAAACACATCGAGCGTGCCGCGCTCCACAATGTACATGCTGTCGCCGCCGTCGTTGGCTTTGTAGACAATTTGGTCGGGCGCCAGCAGCAACTGGCACGCCTCGCGGGCCAGTAGTTCGCGCTGTTCGGGCTTCAGCGAGGCCAGCAAAGGGGCGCGCCCCAGCGCCTCAAGCCGTTCCTGGAAGTTCGCGTGCGCTTCGCGCGATTCCTTGCGATCGAGGCTGGTAATTTCCACCGTGCGAATGGGGCACGGCATGTTCATGCCCGCCTGTTTCACGCGGTACCACATGTTCACGCGGACACGGCTTTCTATATTAAGATGCTGCCGGGCGTCGTTGATCCAGAACTTGAGCGTGTAGTCAATGGATGATCCGCCGAAATTGGTGAGGAACACCACCGGCGAGGGCTGGGCCAAAACTCCCGGGGTTTCCAGCGCCGCCTTCATCAACACTTCGCGCACGCGTTCGGGCGCCGTCCCGTATTCAATGCCCCCCTGCACCGTGCGCGCGGTATTTGCGGTGGGATTGTTAAAATTCACAATTTGTTCGCGGGCAATCAGGCTGTTGGGGATCAGCACAAAATTGTCGTCCAGCGTGTGCAGCGTCACGGCCCGCCATGTCATGTCCACCACCCGCCCTTCGGAACCGGCGCATGTGATCCAGTGGCCGATGGCAAACGGGCTGCTGGCCTGCATCACCATGCCGCTGAAAAAATTGCCCAATGTCTCCTGCAGCGCCAGGCCCAGCACAATGGAGATGACCGCCGAGCCGGCCAAAAATTTGTCAATGTTCAATCCGAACGCCCAACTGCAATAGACCAGAAAGGCGAAGATGTAAACAATGATAAGCACAATTTGGTGAATGAATCGCGACAAGGGCGAACGGCGCCCGCGGGTTAACAGCGGAATAATAAACAGCCGGTCCAGCAGGCGCAGGCCCACGAGCATAATGTTTTCCAATTTAATAT
>JAJZCU010000255.1 GCA_021828935.1 Planctomycetota bacterium
GCCACGGCCCGACGGCGCGGAAAAAGATCATGGCGGTCGGGATGGCGCTGTCCCGCGAGAGCCGATACCAGTTGCTCATGGCCGATCTCCACGCTTCCGTCGACGGCTTGGCCGCAGCAAAAAATGCAAGCCAGGCGATTCGAACGGCCTGGCTGCTCGGCGCCGAATACGATTCATGGACACGCGCGTACCGCGTTCAACTGCCGGGCGGGGCCGTGGTGCTGGGCACAAAGCGAAAGCCACCAGAGGGTGAGGGCGGCGCCTTTGTCACCCTTGATGCGTTCACGCCAGGCAAGCGTTTCATAGCGGAGGGCGGTGCGAGTTTTCGGACGTGGGATTATCCACACCCCGGAGTTGCTGGCGAGGTCGCGGTTGCGGCACGAATGATCGCGTCCATTCGCAATGTCGGGGGCGTGAGGCACGCGGCGCCTGCCGCCAAAGCCAAGGCGCCCCCACTGCCGGCCGGCGTTAAAACCGGAACAGGGACAGCGCTGCGTGCGGCTCAGCGCGCCCTGGCCGGACGCCCGGTACAGGTGCTGGATTATTCGAAATCATTGCCCGGCGCACGCGGAACCGACGTGACTGGGCTGTCCGGCCCTCATCATTTGGTCGGGTACAGCGTGTACGACCCGAACCTCAACCTTTTTCGCATCCAAGGCTTCACCTACGACACCGGGCATCACAGATTTACGTCCGTGGTCGTGTACCCCGCGTCCAAGGTCCACACGTTTCAAACGATGCCGGCGTGCATTTGGCGTGACACCGTCGGCGGATGCTATTTTGACGCAAATGACGACATGAACCCGCGTGGTTTCCTTCACGATCTAAAGACTCGCATTTACAAAACAATTAACGACCCGCTGGCCGTTGTGAATAAGAAACCTGTCGGTGGAACCGTTGTGCTTGGAGTTTCTCGGGATTTTGTCGTCGGCAGGTATTTTGGGAAAGAACAGGTCGGGTCGCACGGCCTGGGCTTGCACGCATTTATTTACAATCGACAGAAGAAGGATTTCACGACGCTCCGGCTCCCCGTACATGGCGCCCGGAGCGTGGTTGCCCAGGGCGTGTACCGTAGTATTTTAGTCGGCTATTACAAAACATCGCGCCGCCGGCTTGGTTTCTGGTACAACATCGCCACACGGGGCTTTGGGAGGGTCAGCCCGCCCGGCGCCGCGGACGATTGCTGGCCGCGCGAGATTTATAAGGGCCAGATAATTGGCCGCTGTTGGGGAAAACGGCATCACCTGCACCAATTTGTTTTTAACATGGCAACGCATAAGTACACGATGCTTCGGCCGTATTTGGCGAAGGGGCTCCATTACATTGTTGATGGCCTTTCCAAGGGCCTGTGTGCGGGGCAAATATATGTACGTGGAAATACGTTCGGCTTTATTACCAGCCTGAAATATTTGGAGCGATCCGGGATGCGTCGGCCAGCACCGGGCGCGCGCCCGGGGTCGCGACATTAAGGCCCGCCAAGGGGACCGCGAGCGGTGTGCTGGCCGTCGTCAACGCGGCAGCGTCGGCGGTCGTCACGCGTTTGGTTCCCGTCGAAAAGATCCTGCGCGGCGATTATGTGCGAACGCTTACTTCAAAAGGCATTGGCGCCAATGACAACACGCCCACCTGCTTTCCTGGCAACCATTAAGGAAAGAATCATGTCACTTGATGTGGTAAGATCAGTTGCACGGGGCATCGTGGAGCAACTCGCTCGCGGAGACTACGAGTCGCCCGTGGAACAATCCGTTAAGTCGCGCTTGACGAAAGACGACCTGCGCACGGTGATTCGTGAGTATGGGCGGAAGCTCGTGCCACCTCCGCGCGATGCCTACAAAAACCTGGACGCGGTTCAGGTGAAGGGCGCGGCCGTGCCAACGTGGTCGGTGCGAGCGCCCCTGTGGACGGAGGAAGAAGGGCGCTCTGATCTGACACTTGTACTAACAATTGGCGTCGGCGCGGGCGCGCCGAGCGTCGAACTAGATGACCTTCATGTGCTTTGACTCCGTGACCCATTTTGAGTTTAAGGGCCGGCGGGTTGCGATGCATTCCGCGGCAAAAGGAATTTGTCGGCGCCGCTGCCACGGTGCAAGGTCTAAATAGCTTGCCTCGTCAAAACACAGCCAGATGGGATAGGATGTTCGCGTGGTGCCCATGGAATACCGGAGCGTTGAAGATGTTTATTCGGCTGCGCGCCAAATACGAGACTCGCTCTCAAAACGCGGTGAGGGGCCAGCCGCGTCCAAGCTTGAAAAATTCATGACGACCCGTTGGACGACCGCCTCTGAGGCACTCGGTGAGATGGCGCGATGTCTCCTTACGGTGCGCCCAACGGTCGAGAAGACTTCACACAAAGGCACTCTCCGCTTGTTGGACAGCGCTGTTGCGGGCGCAAACAAGCTGTTTAATTCCGGCGGTTCATGAAGATGTTCGGGACGGGCCAACGTGCGGACCATGGGGCCACGCAGGTCCGTTGCCCGGCCCCGGTGAAGCGCGCCCCGGGCGCGGAACAGGCAAACGGTTCTGGCAACTTCACGGCGTCTCCAATAATCAAAATCGACCCCCAAAACTTTTGCCACACCCTACGTCCCTGCCGCCAAATTCCATTTGGGAAATCCACATCAACGCGGGTATAATCGTTCCGGCGGCACTGGTTTAAAGTTGTTGCCCCAAATTCGGGTTTCGTACTATTCTCCGCGAGGCATCCAATGACCAATACGTCTGTGATTATTAAAGGAATCGCCCACGGTCGGACTATAGAGTTGGAATGCGACTCGGGCATTCCAGACGGCCAAGCCGTGTCCGTTGTACTGCGCCCGATGTTGCCGCGCGGCGATGGGCTGCGCCAGGCGTTTGGTAGTTGGCGCCACGACGGACAGGGCCTCGAGCCATTCCTTCGGGAAGTGTATGAAAACCGGCAAGACGACCGTCCGGATCTCGGCCGGTGAGTTTCCTTATTGATACGGATATAGCGTCCGCTTTTCTGCGTGGTGAGGCCCGGGTCTTTAACTGTTTCCTGCAACAGGGCGGGCCCGGTATGTGTCAATTCTAACCGTCGCTGAATTATATGCCTGGGTCTATCTTTCCGACAGTCACCAGCGCCGGGAGCAGGGGCTTCTCGCGATGCTTTCGGACGTTTCAGTCTTAGATCTCGACGCCGAAATTGCGCAACTCACAGGAAAGCATAGAGCCGCATTGCGGCGGCAAGGGGTTAAAGTTCCGACAATCGACATGTTGATAGCATGCACGGCGCTGCGGCACAATTTGACCATCGTAACCCATAATCAGCGGCACTTTTCGCTCGTGCCTGGCGTGCGCTTAGAGGACTGGCTGCTGGCATGACCAGCGACTGCAGTGCGCCACGGCGCTCGGACCGGGCCACTGTTGTATCTTTCGCCGTTTCCCAGCCGGCCATGCGGCGCTAATTCGCGGCGCCACCGTGCCGTTCGCCACCGGCGGCAACAGGCTTGTGCGGCCGCAGCGCGGGGCACTATACTCCGCGCGGGTCAATCTGACACAAATTTCTGGCGAATTATTTGGCGCCGGCGCGGCGGGTGCGTAGACTGACTCGCAGCGGTCGCAGTATGGACGCTGCGGCGATGTTGGTCTTCCGTGTGAGGATGCAGGATGAGGCATCTACAATTTGCACAAGACGTGCTGGATGAAATAAAGCGAGATCGGTTCGAGCACCCGGACCCAAAAGTGCAACACTACATGGAGGTGTTGTGGCTGAAGGCCATGGGGGAGAAGCATGAAAGAATTGCCGACTTAGCGGACGTCTCGCGGTCCACGGTACAGCGTGTTCTTGAAAAATATTATCAAGGCGGGCTGGAAGCGGTTCGCACGTTGAACTGGTGCAAGCCGCAAAGCGTGTTGGTGTCGCACCGCGCGACGGTGGAGGCGGAGTTCGAGCATCGCCCGGCGGCAACGGTGGCGGAGGCCTGTGATCGCATTGAAAAAATGACCGGGGTTCGACGGAAGCCCACGGCGGTGCGTAAATTTCTACGCAACCATTTGGGGATGCGTTGGCGAAAGACCGGGGCGGTGTCCATTCCGCCCAAGAAAAGCCTGGCCGAACACACCGCTATTCAGGCGGCTTTTTTAAAAGGAGGAGATTGAGCCGCACATTGCGCAAGCGAAGGCGGGAAAACACGCTCTTTATTATGTGGATGCGGTCCATTTCGTTTTGGGCAGCTTTTTGGGATGCATATGGTCCAGAGTCCGGAGGTTTGTGCGCACCGGAGCAGGGCGGCAACGGTACAATGTCTTGGGCGCCATCAACGCCGTCACCCACGAGTTGGTGCGTGAGGCCAACGACGGCTACATCAATGCACAGACGGTATGCGCGCTGTTGCGGAAGCTGGCGGCCAAGCATGGTGGCGGGCCGATTACCTTAATCTTGGACAATGCGCGCTATCAGCGTTGCAAGCTGGT
>JAJZCU010000256.1 GCA_021828935.1 Planctomycetota bacterium
CGAAAGCTTTTTCTTCTCCGCCACGGTCTGGGCCATTTTGGAGTCTTCGAGCGTCTGCTGAAAGCCCGCCGGTTTCTTGGCCGCCGGCCGGGCCGCAACCGCGGGCGGCGCCTGAATTTTTAGTTCTTTGCCTACTTCTTCTGAGGTCACGTTCGCGGCGCCTAAGCCCGCCAGCGTGGCGTCCAAGTCTTTCAGCACCTGCGGAAGGTCGGCCTTTTCCACGGGCGTGCCATGATGCCCCATGCCGTGCAAAGATTTTACGCCCCAGCCCTTTTCCGTTTTCGCAATAATGCACAGGGGCCGGCCGGAGTCTTTCGCGGCATGACGCTGGTCCAGGGCCTGCCGTATTTCGGTGGGGCGGATATTAAGATTGTCGGCACGCATGTGGGCGTGACGCTGGCGGCCGACGGCCCTTCGCAAATGGCCCTTACCGATGTGGCCTTCGCCCGCAGCATGGCCCACGCCAAAGACCACCGGGGCAATCCGGTGCTGACCATCATGACCCCCAGCGACGCCGTGAGCACCTACGCACTAACCCTGCAAATGGCGGAGTTTCCCAGTGCCTGTTATCTGCGGGCGGTGCGGGCCGATCTGCCATTGCTCTACGGCCCCGAAGAACAATTTCCCTTTGGCGGGTTCAAGGTTGTTAAAAAACCGGAGGGCAAGGGCGGGGGCAGGAGCGTGGTGCTGGCGGCCAGCGGGTACATGGTACACAGTTGTTTGAAGGCCGCCGCCACGCTGGCCGGGCAGGGCATTGCGGCAACGGTGGTTGACGCCTACTGCCTGCCCATGGACACCGCGGGGCTGCTGGCGCTGGCCGGCGGCGCGGGCGGGATTATCTTAACAGTGGAAGACAATTACGTGGGCGGCATTGGCAGCGAACTGGCCGAAGCCGCCGCCGAAACCGGCGCCGTGCGCGTGCACAGCCTGGAGGTGCAGCGCATCCCCAAGAGCGGCCGCACGCCCGATGACGTTCTGGAATACGTGGCGCTGAGCGAATCGCAGATTGTGGCGGCAGCGGCGCGCCTGGCGCGGTAGGGACGGCCGCGCGGCGCGGAAAAAAAATCGATGTTGTTAGGGCATGTCCACAGGCTCGTTGGAAGATGCATGCCCCCGGCGCCTACGCAGCGCACCAAGCGGTTAGCCGACACGTATACGTGTCGGCTAACCGCCGAATGGCGATACGCGGTCGATTTCATTGGTCGCAGTATGGTTTTTCTGCGGTCCACGGATTTGTTATTTCCACTTTTGGTCGGTGCGGCATTTGACATGGCGGCCGAAAGATGCGATCGCCCTGGCTTGACGGCTGGTTACGTCCGTCCGCCAGTTGCCCGGTGCCCGGCGGCGCCTTACCATCGGGCGGAAACGTTTTGGAAGCGACCCCATGCCTGAAGTTGATCCACTGGCCGACTTACGCGCGAAAATTGACGCATTGGACCACCGCATTGTGGAGTTGCTTAATGCGCGGGCCCGTGTGGTGGTGGACATAGGCAAAGTTAAGCATCAATCGGGGGCGCCCATTTACGCGCCGGACCGCGAAAAGGTGGTGCTGGACCGCATTCGGCAAGCCAACGCCGCCGTGGGGGGGCCGCTGCCCAATGCGTGTTTGGACGCGATTTACCGGGAACTGATGTCCGGCAGTTTCGCGCTGGAAAAGCCGCTGCGAATCGCTTATTTGGGGCCGCGCGGCAGTTATTCACATCTGGCCAGCACCAAGAAATTCGGGGCCTCGGTGGAACATGAACCGGTGGCCGACATTGCCACCGTGTTTGATGAGGTGGCCCGCGGACATGCGGATTTGGGCATTGTTCCCATTGAAAATTCCACGATCGGCGGGATTGTGGAAACCATGGACGCCTTTTTGGAATACCGCAATGTGACGATTGTTGCGGAGGTGCAGATTGCAATTCATATGCATCTATTGGCCGTCTGTGCGCCCGGGGACGTGAAGGTGGTCTACAGCAAACCGGAGGTTTTAGACCAGTGCCGCAAGTGGCTGGCGGCAACGCTGCGGGACGTGAAGAAAGTGCCCGTGGCCAGCAGCAGCCGGGCCGCGGAACTGGCGGCGGAGGAACCGAACAGCGCCGCAATCGGCGCCAGCTTGGCGGCGGAGATGTACGGCCTGAAAACATTATTTGCCAATATTGAAGACAACGCCAACAACGTCACGCGATTCTTCGCCATTGGCCGGCAGCCGGCGCGGCGCACCGGCGATGATAAAACATCCCTGATTTTCACCACAGCCCACAAGAGCGGCGCCCTGGTGGACGTGCTGGACGTGTTCCGTCGGCACGGAATTAACCTGACCAACATCGACACGCGGCCCAGCCAGAAGCGTAATTTTGAATATTATTTTTTCACCGATCTAATCGGCCACACCGACGACGAAACCGTGAAGCGGGCCTTGGATGAAGTGCGCGGGCACTGCCTGCAACTGGCGGTGCTGGGCAGTTTTCCGCGCGCCAATGAAACGCTGTAGCGGCGTTGCTGATGGTCGTATATTGCGGGAACCGCGGATGGCCCAGAGGGCGCCCCCGGATGAACGCGGATACGACGGAAATGGGCAACGGCGGGCGGCAAAAACAAACAGCTGGGCGCCGCATCCATTTTGATTTGGATGTTATGATTTAATTTTGTTTTCTGACGGATTGGGTATTCCGTCGTCCCTATCCGCGTAAATCAGCGTAATCAGCGGTTTAATATTCGGAGCCGCTGCCCTGTCTTACCGTTCGAAATACCGGCGTCGCACGGATCCCGGCGAAGACCCAATGGCGGGAACCGCGGATAACGCGGATGAACGCGGATACGACGGAAATGGGTAATCGCGGGCGGCAAAACAAACGGCGGGGCGACGCATCCATTTTGGTTTGGAATATTATGATGTAATTATTTTGCCGGAGAAATTGGGCGTTCCGTCGGCCCTATCCGCGGAGCCGCTACCGTGGCCTTGCCGTCTCACTCGACTCGCCGCCGCTGGCTTGGTATAACAAACGGGTCGCGTAAGCGCGTGCGGGCGTAATTCAGCGGTAGAATGCCAGCTTCCCAAGCTGGACGTCGTGGGTTCGAATCCCATCGCCCGCTGTGCATGTGTTGTCGTTGCAAGCCTGTGAAGCACCGTGCAAATCTGTGCTTTTGCTTAGGTTTCCCGCTTGTTTGTCACATGCACCATCTAACGTTCTTGCGGCGGATAATGCATCATCGTTTGTGCATTGCTGTGCGGCATGATGCGGCATTGTGAGGGTAGTTTGGTCACACATTTGGTCCACACATTCAGGGTTATCCATAGTACCGGTTTTCAGAACAGGGCCGGATAAGGCTGGCAGCGGTACGTTGTCCAGGGCGCCGGCAATGTCGGTGATGCCAAGGTGGGTATAGACGCGGCTTGTCAATTCCACAGTCGAATGACGCATCAACTGTTGGGCCTCTTTCAGACTACAGCCGCTCTTCACGACCATGGTGCAAAACGTATGGCGAAGGCAATGGAAGTCATAGGCTTTGGCGTCAATGCCCGCGGCGGTCAAGTCCTTGCGAAAGCATTTGATGGTCGGCATGACGGGAAACACCTTGGCGTCCGGGTGGCCGGGCATGGTCGCCTTCAGGGCCGCTTGCAGGGCCGGGTGCAACGGCAGCACGTCGGCCTTCCCGTTCTTGGTTTGCTCCGCCCGCAACTGGATGAACGGCCGGGCCGCGTCCATGCGAAGGTCGCCCCACCGCAGGGCCGCCAACTCGCCGCGGCGTAAGCCCGACAGCACCGCGAAGCGGTACAGTGTCGCACGCGGCTCCGGGGCCGTCGCCAGCAGGGTGGCAATTTGGTCGTTGCTGAACGCACGGCGCCCCTTGGGTGATGCCTTGGTCTTCTCAAGGCAGGCCAGGGGGTTTGCCACCATGCGGCGTTGCTTCACGCACCAGTTGCAGAAACTCTTCAGCCGGGCCAGGTAGTAGTTGCAGGTGGCCGGGCCGGCGCCGGCCTTATCCAGCAGGCCAAGGACAACGCGAACCTTGTCGGGTTGAATGTCCGACAATCGCGTCCACTTCCCAAAGGCCACCGCCCGCTGAAGCATGGATTCCAACATGTACAAATGCTTGGCGTCAAAGTCCTGCCGCTTGCAGTCCGCAACGTAGTCATCAATGTGGTCTTCCAGCGGCTTGGTTGCCGCGTCAGTCTCAGGCGTAAGAATGCCCGCCCGCCGTTGGTCGGCTTGGCGTTGCAGGCGCCGCAGTTCTTCCAGGGATGCCGCACGGTCGGTGTACAGCGTAACCTTGGTCCAGCGGCCATGCTCGTCGCGATACTTGCCCCGCCAGTTGGTAAGCTTCTGATTGCGGGCTTTAATCTTGAACAGACTGGCCATGGTTGCACCTTGTTGAAGAATTAACGTGAATACTGTTGCGACATTATACGCCGTAG
>JAJZCU010000257.1 GCA_021828935.1 Planctomycetota bacterium
TCGGCGGACGTGGCGACGACGACGCCGGCGGGAAGGCACGTGCCGCGTGGCGGCACTCCCCCAATAAGGAAACGGTGGAAGATTCCAAGCCTTCAGCCCCTCGGAAGTGGGGCCAAAGGGTCCGCTCCATCGGCCGGGCGACTCCACCTTAAAAAATTGTGTTTTGCGCCTTGACAACCGGGAGCAGTATAGACCACGGTTCTGGATGGCCTCCATGCGCTCCGCGCATTTGTCCTTTTCAGCAGTCAAGATCAGAAGCCCACGGCGCCAGTTCCCCTCGGCCGGTCCTTCGCGCTGGATCGTTCGTCCATGAAGCAGCCGACAAGAACCGCCCTGACCATCGATCTAGGCGGCGATCGATACTCGCTGGACATCTCGGCAACGCAGGAACGAGTCTGGAGTGAGACGTTAACGGTGCAACGTACCACAAAACAGCCGAGCCGAAAGGCTGTAGCAAAGGTACTGCTTGAACGTTCCTGGGTTGCAGAAAGCGACAGCTATTCAACAACGTTGCATGAAGATCTAGCGCCAGAACTGACGCGAAAGGCAGTAGTCGAGCAAACAACACCGAATCGATTGATGCTGGGCAAGCTTGCGTCAATGAATAACATGATCGCACATAAGATCGTTCAATGGTTTGATAAAGATCTGGATTTTTACGATATGCATCGCTCCCCATTTGCCCAAGACGTCGTGCTGGGTAAAGCCGCACATCTTTTAAAAGAAGACGGCGAATTTAAGTTATTAATCGAACATTTTATGAAAGACGCCGACATCGGCCACGCGGGCCTGCGCGTCTCCGAGGAGAAAACGCGGGAAGCTATTGTCAACGAGACGGACCACAAACTCGAGCTTGCGGAAACGGTCAGACCCGTTCTGTTTTTCCTGCATAGTACAGAAGACGGGTCCGAAGCGGTTTTTCGCCCACAGCGCGAGTCTTCCGGAACGCTACGCTTCGTGGCGTTACTCGCCGCTCTTTTACAGCCTAGCCGACGGCGCCGTCTTATTTGCATTGATGAACTTAGCGCGAGCATGCATCCGGACCTGGTACGGCGCCTGATTAAAATCGTGCATAGCAGCAGGTATAATAAGTCAGGAAACCAATTATTTTTTACGACGCACGATACTCACCTAATGGACCCGGGGGAACTGCTTCGTCGCGATCAAATTACAATCTGCGATAAAGACCGCTTCGGCCGAAGCACTACCAGGCGGCTGGATGAATACCAAGACGCCGCGCGATCTGACGCGAATTTGCAGAAGCAGTATTTGCAAGGACGGTTCAACGGCATTCCACAGTTCGGGCCCACGCTGGAAGATGTTCCGGTGGATGACGAACCACTTGCGGTGAACGCTTGAGGCAATTTGCTGTTAACCGCCGTATCCTAATCGTCGGCGAAGGCCGCGAGACGGAGTACAATTACTTCGTGGGTTTTCGTGAAGCCTTCGGGCAGGATCTTAAAGCGGCAGCGACGTCGGTAACGATAAGGCGAGGTCGCGGCGGCGACGCGCGCAACATCGTGAAAAACGCCATTCATCAGGCCAAGAACTTCATGCCGGACCGCAAACTTGGTGACCGTGTGTTTCTTCTACTCGATGCCGAGGGGCCGGTAATTCGCCCGGAGGAGGCCGCGCACCGGAATTGCCCGCCGCCGAAAAGTTGGCCGCTGAGAATGATATCGAGATCGTCTATTCCACTCCGGCTTTCGAGTATTGGTTTCAATGTCACTTTCCAAAAGTTTCTCGGGGGCATTTCGCAGACTGCAATGCGGTTATTGACGCGCTCAATAAGAACTGGAAAAGCGGCAGCAACGCCGCCTATGACAAGGCGGACGTTCGTATATTTAATCGTCTGGAGGCAATGCTTAATACCGCGCGTGCGCAAGCGTTGGAAACCGATCTTTTCCACATCGGCACATCCGGCAATGCACGCCACGTCAATCCGTCTACCCAAGTGTATGAACTGATTGCGATATTGATCGGTGTGGAATCAGGCGACAAGTGTCCTCTCGGCGGAACTTGGAAACTTAAAGGTGACGCGACTACCACAGAGCAACGCAAAAAAGGCGACAAGATGCCGCAACACGGTGGGAAGGCCGCGCGCTGGCACCTTGCCGCCCCATAATCGATGCCATCGCCCGCCAACCCGCGCAATCCGGCTCCCCCGTTCCCCGGTTCCCGGCTGCTTTGGGTCGCGCATGTCAGCTCGTATAATGTATCTGTGAAATTGGAGTAACCATGCCAGCCATCGCAGCCCAACGCATGACCGCCGCCGAGTTTATGGAACTGCCGGAGGATCCGCATGAAATTCGCCGGGAATTGGTGAATGGAGAAATCATTGTGGGTTCCATCCCGGCGTATGATCACGGCAGATGCTTTGGCAAGTTGTTTGCCATGCTCAGCGCACACATTGAGGCGCATGGGCTGGGAGAGCTTGCCAGCGACATTGATAATACCGTTTCAAAATTCACCGTCCGTCGACCGGACCTGTTCTTCTTTTCCACTGCCCGCCTGCACCTGACGTCAAGGCAACGCGTTCATGGTCCGCCGGATTTGTGCGTGGAATTTGTCAGCCCGTCCAGCGTGCGCGCCGACCGGGTTGAAAAATTCGCGGAATATGCGGCGTATGGCGTTATGAATTATTGGATCATAGACCCCGCCGCCCGGACCGCGGAGGCCTTTGTATTAAAAGATGGCGCGTACGCGCTGGCGGCGCAAGGCGCCGACGAAGATGTGGTGCATTTCCCGCCATTTCCTGAATTGGCCATTCCACTGGGCAAGCTGTGGTGGTCGCCGACACAACGGGCCAGGGAGTAACTCTATGTCAATTGCCACGCAACGCATGACCGCCGCAGAGTTCATGGAACTGCCGGAGGATCCGCATGAAGTTCGGCGGGAATTGGTGAACGGAGAAATCGTTGTGAGTCCCAGCCCATCATCTCCACACGCCATGGTACTAAGCAATTGGTTTCTCCACATTGGGGGCTATGTAAAAGCCCACAGGCTCGGGGCGATCGCCAGCGACTTGGACAACGTGGTATCGAGGTTTACCGTTCGTCGGCCGGATTTATTTTATTTCTCGACTGCACGCCTGCATTTGCTGACGGCCAAGGGCGTTATTGGTCCGCCGGATTTGTGCGTGGAATTTGTCAGCCCGTCCAGCGTGCGCGCCGACCGGGTTGAAAAATTCGCGGAATATGCGGCGTATGGCGTTATGAATTATTGGATCATAGACCCCGCCGCCCGAACCGCGGAGGCCTTTGTGTTTAAAGAAGGCGCATATGCGCTGGCGGCGCAAGGCGCCGACGAAGATGTGGTGCATTTTCCGCCATTTCCTGAATTGGCCATTCCACTGGGCAAGCTATGGTGGTCGCCGACACAACGGGCCACGGAGTAACTCTATGTCAATTGCCACGCAACGCATGACCGCTGCAGAGTTCATGGAACTGCCGGAGGATCCGCATGAAGTTCGGCGGGAATTGGTGAACGGAGAAATCGTTGTGAGTCCCAGCCCATCATTCGCCCATGGCGTGGCCATGAGCAAGTTAATTTCCATTCTCGACCACTACGCTGAATCGTTGAGCCTGGGACTGGTTTCCGCGGATGTGGACAATGTTGTTTCAAAATTCACCGTTCGGCGGCCGGATGTTCTTTATTTTTCCTTCGAGAGATTGCATCTGGCCACCGCGCAGAAACACATCGTCGGGCCGCCGGATTTGTGTGTGGAATTTATCAGTCCGTCCAGCGTGCGCACGGATCGCGTCGATAAATTAAGCGAATATGCGGCTTACGGCGTGGCCCATTATTGGATTATCGATCCAATCGGGAAAGCAGCCGATGCCTTTCTGTTGACCGGCAGCCACTACACATTGGCGGCCAATGGCGCCGGCGCAGAAATTGTGCGTTTTCCCCCTTTCATGGACTTGGAAATTCCACTGGATAAATTATGGCTGCCGCGGGTATAGCGCGCCGCCAGGACTGCCGGACGCTTAGGAGCGTCGAATAAATACATGTCGCAATCATTCCGGCTGGCGACCTATACGGCCCGCGGCGCGAAATGACGCTCGCTTATAGACCGTCGTGCGGCGCCGGATGACCCGATGACACACTTTTTTTCCCCGGAAGCATGGCGTCGCACAGGCGAAAGAAAAAAACGCCGAGGCGCCAAGACGCCCTGAATCGCGGATAACGAACGGAATGCGGGCCAGGGACGGGCGTCAATTATGGGGGGCGGGCTTCCAGTCCGTCGCAGCTCCGTTTTTATATCAAGATGAATTGAATAATGCAATATGGGCGCGATTTGGCGGCCAAGGTGGCCGCCCCTCTTTTAACCCAATCGCCTCAAAAAAAATCCCCGCACCCGTTACTCCCCGCCGTCTCAGCGATCTCCGCGCCTCAGCGTTC
>JAJZCU010000258.1 GCA_021828935.1 Planctomycetota bacterium
GCGGTGCCCCCCCCGACCCCGCCCGGATTGCTGTAGGTAAACTTCTGGAACGAAGCATTACCCACGCTCAGGTTGTTGCTGCTGGTGGAACCGTCCAAGGTGGACAGGGCAACCGGGTTGCCAATGTTGGCATCGGACGAGGTGCCCTGGGCCAGCGCCGCGCTGCTTACGCACATGAGCGCTAAACTTCCCAGCACTGCGCCGGAACCAATTTTCATGAGATTTTTCATTGAGGAACTCCTTACAAGAAAACAAAGTACTAAAAATCAAAATTCAAAAAGGATACAAAGACAAAGAAGAATTCGATGACCTACCGCATCGTCGAATATCACTTCATCGCCTGGTCCTCGCTTTCTGCGACCAGCCCCGTCGATCGCTGCCGTTGGCCGAAGAATCGACCTGTAAATTGCTGGGCGAAGCGTTAGCCTCAAAATGCCGAACCAAATTTGCACGGCCGCAGGGTGTTATCGATTTTCTCGCCCTCGTGTGCATTTTCAGGTTCCTTTGCTCAGCCCATCTTTACAGGCACTACTGCAGGCGTCACCGCAACGCCTGCTTGTACGCGATGTTCTAAAGCAAAGGCAGTACCACCTCTATTTTACCCATTTCAACATTGTCGTAACCCTTTAGATTACAACGACTTACTTCAAACGGGCGGGGTCGGGGGGGCACCGCGCGTGGCATTTTCGCAACGTTTCGTGCCCGTCGCACGTTGCGCCGCCACAAAATTCTGCGAAACTGTCGTAGCAGATCATGCCGTCTTTACGAAAACCTGACGCATAGGCGAGGCGATGCTCAGCCATGCCACGTCAATTTGTCGCATCGCCGGTCCTTGCCGGCCGTAGCCTTTATTATCGAAAAGGCGACGGCGCTTTGATGAACAGAAGCAAAAGCAACAATTCGGTCCCTATCGGGCCGCAATGCCTCCGAATCACCACAGCCAAACAAAATCTCCCTTAAGACCGCTGGCGTTTCCGACGATGGCAAAGGATGGGACGCCGGCGCCGGGAACATTGCAATGTGCGGTTTCCTATGAATGTTCCCATGACGGGCGTTCGGACGGACCGGCATAAAGAGTGTGCCCGGCAGGAAGCCCCTTGAGCAGAAACAACCTGTTCCCGGGAAGATTCCCATAAAACAGGTTCACCGACGCGCGTGAGAGAGACAGGTGACGTTTGCAGCCCGAAAAATCATTGGACGCCGAAGAGTTAAGCGATGCCCAGATAGACCGAGACTTGGGCGTTCGCGTCCCCAGCCGACGGTCATTGAAACGCATTGCGAAGGAGTTAACCGCCGGTCGGCCAAAGCACGGCCTGCGGCACGAGGCTGCCCGATTGGCCCTTTTGGCCACGAAAATCGCGATGTTTCCCCTGTTGGAGCCCTTTCATTCCACGCGCGCGGTGGGCGCGGACGGAACGATTGTCAAGAAAAAGCGGGCCTATTCCTGGCGGGCGCTCAATGCGGCCATCAGCCGGCTTCTGGCATTGCCTGTCATTTTAGGACTTTACTTTGCGCTGATCGTCTATTTCACCACCCATCCGGCGCGGTTGCATGCGCGCCAGACCCCACAAAGCTTTAACATGTTTTATCGTCGCGTGCATATTACCACCACGGACGGCGAGCACCTTGCCGGCTGGTATGTGCCGCCGGTTACATCCAGCGCAATTTTGGCCCGCGGCGTGCGGGGACTGCTCACGCGGCATCCGGCGGCGTTGTTGTGCCATGGCCTTGGACAGTCTGCGGACGCCTATTTGCCGCTGGCGCGGATGTTACATCGCGCTGGTTTTGCGGTACTTTTATTGAATCTGCGTGGCCAGGGCGGCAGCGGGCCTGGAACCGTGACATTTGGCCTGCTGGAACGGCGCGACGTCACGGCGGGCGTGCATTACCTGTTAATGCGTCATGCGGTAGACGCGCAACAGATCGATGTCGTGGGCGCACGCGACGCCGCGAACGCCGCGCTGGAAGCCGCCTCAACGGATCCGTCCATTGCGGCGGTGGTGGCGGACGGACCATTTCTTCTGCAGCGACGCATAGAGCATATTTTTCACGCGGCCGGTATTGCCCAGGATCTTTTCGCAAATTGTTATATTATTGCCTTCGACATCATGACCCACCAGCGAGTCGGAGCGACTAATTTATTCAGTGTTGTGCGGCGGATACATCAGCCGGTGTTATTCGTCGCACGTTCCAGCAATGTTGGAGCGCTGGGCGACGTATTGAACCTCGCGGGCGCCAAGGGCCGGGGCGGCAGATTTCTGGGCCCAGGAATATCCGGTCAACAGCATCATGCGGTGGCCCGGCGGATTTCGGCCTTTCTGCTGAGCGTTTATCAGCAGCGGCAAGCTGCCGCGAAGTTGCACACCGCAGGCGCCGGGCGCGGCCCAGGACTGGAATTGGCGCCTGCGGAACATTGAAACACTAAATGCACTGAATGCTGATCGTTGATCATCAATGACGGGCCAGATTATACTCTCCCCCATGCCCACAGTTGAATGCAATCGTCTGGACCTGTTCCCCGCCCGCCTGCGGGGCGCCGTGCTGTGCATCGGAAATTTTGACGGCGTGCATGTGGGCCACCGCGCCATGCTGCAAGAGGCCAAGAACATAGCCGCGTCGCAGGGCCGGCCGTGGGCGGTCATGACGTTCAACCCGCACCCGTTGGCCGTGCTCCGGCCGGCCAAGCCGCCGGCGTTGCTGTTAACGTACAGCCAGCGGCGGGAATGTCTGCTGGAATTTTCGCCCGATGCGTTGATCACCGTTCCGGTGACGCCGGCGTTTCTGGCGCTCTCCGCCGAAGATTTCCTTACCCGTGTAATCGCTGAAACATTGGCCGCCAGCCATCTGGTGGAAGGACCGGGGTTCACGTTTGGCCACCAGGCGCTGGGCACAGTGCAAACGCTCATTGCGGCCGGACCGCGCCACGGTTTTAAGGTCACCATCATGCCGATGATCAGCGCTACATTATCAAACTATTTGGAGGCGCCGGTGAGCAGCAGTCTCATCCGTCGCCTGGTTGTCGCCGGCCGCATGCGCGATGCGCACCAGACACTGGGGCGCCCTTTTACGCTGCGCGGTGAAGTCATTCGCGGGGCCCAGCGCGGCGCGGCGCTGGGATATCCCACCATTAACATTCAAACTGCACAGGTGCTTCCCGCCGCCGCCGTGTATGCCGGTGCGGCCCTGGCAAATGACCAATGGCATCCCGCCGCGATCAGCGTCGGTACGAACGCAACCTTTGGCGATGGCCCGGCGACGGTGGAAGCATTCCTCTTGAATTTTTCAGGAAACCTTTACGGCGCAACGGTGGATGTGCAGTTTCACCGGTTTCTGCGCGATCAGGACACTTTTTCAGGAATCGATACGCTGGTGCGGCAGATCGAACGCGATGTTGCGGAGGTGGCGCGGTGGCGCGAAGTCGCGGCGCCCGCCGTTTCGGCCGCCTGATTTGTTGGCGCCTGGACCGGTTTAATTTAACAACAAGGCATGGTGTATGTGAGCAACCTTCCCCAATCACAGCCCGGCTATCAAACCATGCTCCGGCAGGCGGCCACGCGCCTGAAACAGGCGCATAAACTGGCCATCTTCACGCACCAGCGGCCCGATCCGGACGCGATCGGTTCGCAAACGGCCCTGGCGTGCGCCCTATTACATCGCGGCGCCGCAGTGGAAGTCATTTCGCTGTCTGAATCAGCCCCGCCGTATGAGTTTTTATACGCCGGATGCGGCGCGTCCGTCAAGACTTTCAGCCCCGCCTGGGCCGCGCGGGCGGACGACGCCTGTGATACAATTGTTATCGTCGATACGTGTGCCTATCAGCAATTGGATCCGGCGCAGGAATTTTTGCGGGGGCGCCGCGAAAAAATTGTCATCTTGGACCACCACCATGCGCGGGATCCCATCAGCGATTTGGTCGTAAGCGATGTCTCCGCCGCCGCGTGCGTGGAAATCGTGGCCGACCTTATGCCACTGCTGGAGGCCCCCCTCAACGCCTGCTCCGCCACGGCCATGCTGGCCGGTCTGGTTGGCGACACCGGATGGTTTCGCTTTGATAATGTCACTCCGCGAACCCATCTGCTGACGGCCCAATGCGTGGCGGCCGGCGCCCGGCCGGCGGAACTTTACGCCAAACTTTCTCAGCAGGAGCGCCCGGCGCGGCTGCGCCTCATGCAGCGGGCCCTGCAATCGCTGGCGTATTTTGCTGACGATCGAGCCGCTCTGATTGTTTTGACAAACGATGACTTTCAACAAGTGGACGCCGCGCCCACCGAAACCGAAGGTCTCGTGGACCTGCCGATGCAATTGAAAGGCATCGAAGTTTCCGCACTACTGTCAGAGATGCCCGACGGGCGCTTCCGCGCCAATCTACGCAGCAAGACCTGGGTGGACGTGAAC
>JAJZCU010000259.1 GCA_021828935.1 Planctomycetota bacterium
CAATGGCCTTATTCAAACCATGTTAAACAATGCCCGCACGCATTCGGCGGTGCAGGGTACAGTGCCCAACCCGGCATGGGGCACGCCATCCAGCGATCGGCTGGGATATGACGGCGCCGCGAGACCAATTGCCAAGCGCTACCTGCCCGCCGGGATCAATGGAACCACGTTCGCGTATAACAACACGAACCCTGTGATGGGCAACACCACGGGCTATGACCCGGCGAGCAACAAGAATTTTGAGCGCGCATTGCACGCAGAAATTACCAGCAATCTTTACCAGCCGTTCACGCTGGCTGGAGAACCAAACGGTGGGTACGACAGCATCAATCGCCTGCTGCAATACCAGCGCGGAATTCTTTCGCCCACCGGCGGGTATTTGGGCGACGGCGGCGGCAGCATCAGCACGCCCATCGGCATACTTAACACCAACCAGAGCGAAGACTTCGATTTAGACAGCCTTGACAACTGGCGTGAGGTTTGGGGCGCTACCGCGCAATCCTGCGGCGGGTTCAATTACCGCCGCAACCACAACCGCCTGAACCAGATCACGCAGCAGTCTGTGTACGACTACGGCTACTACCAAAACTTTACCTACGATGGCGTCCCCGGCGCCAGCACGGAAATCTTATCAAGGACGGCACACGGAAATATTCCTATGACGTGTTCAACCGCTTAATCGCGGTATTCCGCGTACCGGACGGCAAGCCAATAATGTTGAGATGGTTACCAATGGATCGTCCTCCAGGTTCCTGCGAACCTTGTCCCGCCCGGCGCGCTCGCCGGGCCTGGCAGCGGAATGCGTGGGCGACGGTGGCGATATTGTGGGCGGGGTGGGGGGAGGTGTTCCTAATTACGGATATTTTTGCCGTTCGGTATCGTGGATTGGTAAGGCACCTGGTGTGGGCTGACGGCCTGAAGTGGATCCTAATCGGGTCGGTCGGATTTATCGCCGTGGTTCGCGTCGAAACGGCTGCGACCAAACGATGGACATCCGGGCGCCCTCTGCGGTGGGTGTCACTCGCTGCGGCGTTCCTGTTCTTCTGCGGCGTGGCCCTTACAATCGTACTTCTGCTGCGGGGCCGCAAATGAGCCGTGGGCACCGGATCCCGCCATGGCGTCGGGGCGGCCCTGCGTCGCGCGGCGCCCATTGCCGCACGGTTTGCCTTTACCGGGAACATTGTTCTTCGCACCAACGGCCCTCAAGAATTTGCCCCACCCTGGCCAATCTCCCATGCATCCGGTGGCACTGTTCCAAAGCAGCCGTTACCATAATGCACACTGTTGTCACTTAACCGGAGCAAACGCCATGGCCGGAGGCCTTTCCAGCGGGGATACCCAACTGCCGCACAGCACCGTGTTGGTGGTGGACGATAATCCGCAGAACGTGGAATTGGTGCAGGCCTATCTGGAAGCGCTGGATTGCGTGACCGAAGTGGCGGTCGACGGCCTGCAAGCCTTGGAAAAGGCGGCTGCGGTGCGGCCCGATCTGATCATTCTGGATGTTATGATGCCCAAAATGAGCGGGTTTGAAGTCTGTCGGCGGCTCAAGGCGGACCCCAAACTGCGGGATATTCCGGTACTTATGCTCACGGCCCTTAACGAATTCGGAGACATAGAAAAGGGCGTGGAAAGCGGCACGGATGATTTTCTTTCCAAGCCTATCAACAAAGGCGATCTGCTCACGCAGGTCAAACGGCTGCTGCGGCTGCGGCATTCCCAGGCCAAGGCCGGAATTGACCGTTCCATGGGGTTTCTTGATGGCGATGCCCAGAGTCTTGAGTAGCTTGAGATTGTCCGGGTTGAAGATTTTAACGCGGGTACTGGGGAACATCACTAAGCAAGTTTCTGACAAATTCCGCAAACTTCCCGTTTTGACCGTTCGCGCCCGCGCTTTATAATCAGCCCACGAGGTTGCGTTGGGTACGCGCCGGATGGGCCGGCGTTCATTTCGCAATGGTAAGGGTGCTGCCACATGCTGCGTTTCCAGGTATTCCGCGATGGTCAGCCGCCCGCTGAGCTGGATTTAAGTACGGCCTATCTCACCGGGTCGGAGAACATCCCGATTCGCAGCGACTTGGTGTACGACAATGGCATGATTATTTGCCGCAAACGGGCCGGGGGGCCGGCGGCCCTATCGCTATTGTGGCCGGTGGAAGGCTTCGGCGTGGTGATGCTGGAGACCACGCGTCTGCCGGAGCGGGAAGAGCCTTACATTTTGAATGTGGAATTGGCTCGCGGTCGTATGATGCGTTTTGTGCAGAAGCGGGAAGACTGGGGATTTTTAGACCAATCTGAAACGCACGCGCTCTCAGAGAAGGCCACCGAAGCGCGGAACCTGCTGGTGCAGTGCATGACGCATCTGGAACAACCGGCGGCGGCCGCAGCGTTTGGAGACCAGTGCCTGAGCGTGTTGCTGCCGCTGTCCGAGCAGGCGGCCACGCTGCACGCTGATTTACTGTTAGCGCGGCGGATTCACGCGCGCAACTTTTCGCGGGCGGTCTTTGGGTGCCGCATTGACGCCGGGCAGGTATCTGAACCGTACCGTCGCAGTTTGATGAGCGCGGCTGATTTTGTGTATGTCCCCATGATTTGGAAGCATTTACATCCACAGGAACATGCATTTTATTGGCAGCCCACGGACGAATGGCTTGATTTTCTCCGCCGCGCCAAGCTGCCGGTGGTGGGGGGGCCGCTGGTGCAATTCACGGAACACAGCCTTCCGGCGTGGCTGTACACGTGGGAGAATGATTTCGAGGAACTGCGCGATTTTTTGTTTGAGCACATTGAACGCGTGGTCAGCCGGTATTCAGGTCAGGTGGCGCTGTGGAATGTGGTCAGTTCGCTGCACACGAATGCGCAATTTGGGTTTACCTTTGACCAGATCATGGATTTGACGCGGATGAGCCTGGCCTTGGTAAAAAAGGCCAGCCCCAATGCCCGCACCATGATTGAACTGGCCCAGCCGTGGGGCGAATATTACGCCGCCAACCAGCGCAGCATTCCGCCGCTGGTGTATGCGGAAATGGTGGTGCAGAGCGCGGGCGCATTTGACGTGTTCGGCGTGCAACTGTGCTTTGGCATTCCGCGCGATGGCGGCTATCAGCGCGATCTTTTTCAAATAAGTTCGATGTTGGACCGGCTGGCCGCGTTCGGAAAGCCCGTGGTGATCAGTGCCTTGGCTGCCCCCAGCCTGGAGACACCGGAAAGCGCCAGCAGCGGCGCCTGGAGAAAGCCGTGGAATGAAACGGTGCAGGCCAAATGGTTGCAAATGGTCACCAATGTGGCCTTAAGCAAGCCATTTGTGGAGGCCCTGTGTTGGCACAATCTTGCAGACCCCGCGGAGGGAGGCATTCCGGCGTCGGGCCTTATCGGATCAGATTTCGCGCCCAAAGCCGCTTTTCAAACCTGGACCAAGATGCGCCGTGGCGTCATGAATGCCCGCCATGGGCCGGCCAAGCCGGTGGCGAACCCTTCGTAATTTTCTTGGAGCTTGTTTTATTACGCGGGTTTTCGGCGCCGACAGCATTGCGGCCTGCCGCCGTGGATCGTGGTTGGAATCAGCCACTGGAACATGCTCTGGCACCATTTTTTTTCGCGGGAATCCGACGCAATGGCAGAGACGGCTACCCAGCAGAATTCCTCGGCGGCCGAAAAGCCGGTCGTTTCGTTTAATAATCCCGCACCGGCGCGCAGCGTTGCGGCGGCGCAATCCGCGAGTCCTGACGTTGTTCCGGACGTTGCCGGTGGCAACGATCCGCCGCGTGAGCCCTGGGGATGGACGCGGCGGCACCAGGCGGCGCTGGCGGCGCTGACAGCGTTTTTTATTTTCTTTTTGTCGGTGCAGGCGTGGCGGCATCCGTTTAACGCTGGCGCGGTTTTTAGAACCGGCGTACCGGTTTTAAGTCGCAAGATTGATATTAACACGGCGGGGTGGGCGTCGCTGGCGCGGCTGCCGGGCATTGGACCCATTCGGGCCAGAAAAATTGTGAACTATCGCAAGGCGCACCAGCGGCCTGGAAGACGGGCGTTCCGCCGGCTGGCGGACCTGCGGCGCATCAAGGGGTTCGGCCCAAAAATCACCGCCCGGCTGGCGCCATTTTTGACCTTCGGGGGCAAGCACAGTGGCGCGGGAGCATGCCGCCGACCTGCCGTGGGGCGGGCTGTCGGCCCTACCATCCCGCCGTAGTCGTGCGCATAACAAAAGTTCTTCACATAACGCAATTGGGGCGGATGATCCGGCGGCCAGGATGGCCACCCCCCATTATGGCCACCCCCGTTACGCGCCCAGCGCGGCGCTGATGGCTTGCCGCAGGGCGGCGGCGGCGGCGGCGGCGGGGCCGGGCAGGCGGCAGCCGGCGGCGCGCGTGTGTCC
>JAJZCU010000260.1 GCA_021828935.1 Planctomycetota bacterium
ATCGCCGTTGTGATAATAAATGCCACGGGCATGATGACATATTACATTTCCATGCGGCCCGGCCACTTTAAGACGTTCTGCACGCCCTGGGATTCCTGCTGGTGCTGCGTGGGCACGGGCATGGAAAACCACGCCAAGTACGCCCGCGGCATTTATTATCACAACGGCGGCACGCTGTGGGTGAACCTGTTCGTGGCCTCCGAACTGCATTGGAAAAAGAAGGCCATGACCATCCGACAGACCACCAACTTCCCGGATGAAAACGCCGTGCGCATGGAATTTACCTGCGCCAAACCCACCACCGCCGCCATTAAACTGCGCCACCCCTATTGGTCCACGCCCGGCATGACGCTGCGCCTCAACGGCCAGCCAATGGACGCCGGGAGGCCGGGGTCTTACTTAACTATCAATCGCCGGTGGAGCAACGGCGATGTACTGGAAATTGATCTCAAGACGCCGCTGCGGATCGAACGCATCAAGCACGATCGTTCAAAATTCGCCATTCTTTCCGGGCCGACCGTTTTGGCCGCCACGCTGGGAAATGATTTAATGTTGCCTCCCGTGCCGTACGCCAATGGCAACCAATACCAATGGGCGAACATCGCCGATCCTGTTACCGTGCCGGCGATGGTTCCGGCCGACAGGCCGGTGGGGTCATGGGTGAAGCCCGACGCAGTGGAGCCGTTGGTGTGGCACACGGTTGGCGCGGGCCGGCCGCATGATGTGAAGCTGGTTCCATTTCATAAGGTGGCGCATGAACGATATGTGGTTTATTTTGATGCGATGACCGAGGCGCAATGGCAGGCGCGCCAGGCCAGCGCGGCGGCTCAGAAGAAACTTGCGAAACAGATGGCGGAAGATTTTGCGAAAAATACGGTGGACGTATTCCAACCGGGGGACGCCGCCTCTGAAAAATTGCACCGCTTGCGCGACCTGCAGCACAGCCGCACCGGAGATTTTAACGGCAGAACCTGGCGTGATGCGTACAACGGCGGCGGCTTTAGCTTCACCATGAAGGTGCTGCCGGACGTTCCCATGGATTTGTGCATGACCTTCTGGGGCGGCGACGTTGGCGGGCGCATCTTCGGCGTGTTGGTGGATGGCCATCGCATCGGCAATGAAGTGCTGGACAACGACGATCCCGGCAAAATGTTTGATAAAATATGGCCAATTCCACCGGCCCTCACCAAAGGCAAAAAGCACATTACGGTGCGTTTGCAGGGCAACCCGGGCATGATGGCCGGCGGCCTGTTTGGGTGTCGCACTTTGAAAACCGCTGCAAAGGGGTAGGCCGTACAAGGCGGACGTGAGGTTGCGGCGGGACAAAGGCCGGCCGTCGCCGATTGTTATTTTGCGCCGGTGCGTTAAGATGCCCCTGACACTGGCGGAGCATCTTTGTGACATATTTCGCAGCGCCGGGCAAACCACAAGCGTCGATCCGGCTGATATTGGCCGGTCTGCTGATATTTTTTGCCGCGCGCGTAGCAGGGGCCGCGTCGGCGGTGCGGATGAGCGGGGCGGTGGCGGCCATTTCCGCCGTTGCGCCCGGACACTGGACGCTGCTGCAATCAGGATTGGAAAATTCGGGTTCTGCCCGCCGGGTGGAGGTCAGCGCTTCGTTCGCGGGGGGCAATACATTTGTGCGCCGTCTGACCATGCCCGGGCACTGTGCTTTGCGCGCCACCATTCTGGCCCATTGTCCGTTGTTGCGGCCCGGGCAATCACACGCCGTGATACATTCACAACTTTTTATGCCCGGCGCCGGGCCGGCGCCGAATGGGCGGCAGATGCAGTGGGCCGCGATCATGGCCCGTAACGGCGCCACGGCCATTCTTGCCGGCCCGCGCGCCCAAAGCGTGGGCAAGGCCGTTCACACCATTCAGACCGCCTTCGGGATCAAGCGCGGAATTTTGTATATTTCGGCGAATGACGCACCGGCGACGGCTGCCGGCTGGTCGGGGCTGCGCGCGGTAGTTCTGGCCGGGGGACTGCACACCCTGTCCGCCCGGCAGACTGCGGCGCTGCGGGATTGGCTGATATCCGGCGGCAAAATTTGGCTGATGGCGGATCGCGTCAGTCCGCGCGACGCGGCGTGGCTGTTGGGCGACGCCTGGGCGGTGCAACAGACCGGCCACACTCGCGTGGCTTCATTTGTGATGCATGGCCGGAGGCGGCAACGACAGGTTGTGCATTTACGAACGTCGGTTCCCATGCTGCGGCTGATGTTCATGCACATGCGGCCATTACTATGGGTGCGGCGCCAGCCGGTGCTGCTGCAGCGCGCTGTCGGCCGTGGCCAGTTGTTGGTATCGGCCCTGGGCGTGCGCGGTTTGATGCATGGCAAGGACGGCGGGCTGGGGGGCGCCGTGGCGGGACGGCTGTTGTATGGCGCCGGAATTATTGTAAAAAAACCAGTGCATGAGCTCCTGGCGCAGGCCGGCGCCGCCGTGGGATACCGCATCATGGCCCGTGGGCCGGTAATGGCCGCCCTGGGACTTTTTTGTCTGGCGTTGGTAGCCGCGGCGGCAGCTTTGGCGTGGCGCAAACGGCTGGCGTGGTTTGCGCCGGCCGCCGGCGGCGCCGCATTGCTGACCGCCGGCGCGGTGGCGGCCCTGGGCGCGCAACACCGGCGGGTGATTCCGTCCACGGCGTCGTTGGCTGTGGCGGCGCGGGTGAGCCGGTCGCAGCGCCGGCTGATCATGCACGGTCAACTGCTGCTGTACAGCCCGCGCACCGCGGCAACGACCATTTCCGGCCGCGCCGGGCTGCGGGTTTGGCCACGCTCCGCGTCAACTGCGGCGCGGCTGGCGTGGTGGCCGGACCAGCGGTGGCAGTGGCGGGGTGTGCCCGTTTCGTCCGGGGCGTTACTGGGCGGCGAAGTGCAGGGCGTGCGAAGGTTGATAAAAATCCCGCGTCTGGTGGCGCGGTTCTCGGCCCGCGGGCTGGTGTGCCAATTCAGCACGGGCCAATTTACGCAGGTGCGCAACGCGTTTGTGCAGGCGCCCATGGGGGCCTTTGCCCTGCCACGCGCTGCGCATGGCGCGATGCTGTGTACGGCCCGCAATACCCTGCCGGCCGGCGAGTATGTGCGTAGCGCCATTTTTTCACAGCGCCAGGCCGCGGAACAAAAGGCCGATGCCCTGTTGGCGCCGCCCCGTCCCCGGCCCATGTTTTGCTTTTGGACAAGCCCATCGGCCACTGCGCGGCCGGACCGGGCGCCGGGATCGTCACCTCGAAGCCTATTACATATTTCACCCGCCGGCCGGCGCACGCAGCAGATGCTCGTTGCAACGCCGCTGACTTTCCAGCGCGTGGCGCCGGGCGCCATGGTGCGCATCCCATCGGCGTTTGTTCCCATACAACTTACGACGGTTGGGGGGCGATTTGCGCGTTGCACCGCGTATGATGTTTCCACGGGCCGCTGGCTGCCGGACATTAACCGCGGCACGACCATTTGGCTGAAGCTGCGCGTGCCGCCATCGGTGGCGTCGTTGCGTCTGAGCCGGGTGCGGGTACATGTGAAAATCAACGCGCCGCAGCGGCGGGTCACGGCCGTGGCGTTTCGCGATGGCCACATTGTGCCGTTTGGTTCCCGAATGTCCCCCATGGGCGCCCTGACTTTCACCTGGCGGGCGGGGCACGGGGCCAAAGCGCGGACCGGCGTCTGGCGCGTTTCACCGCGCGCGGGGCTTTACGTGGGGCTGCGCATTGCGCATATTAACAATCCCTTGCGATCATGGACATTAACCAGCTTTTCCGTGGGCCTGGGCGGCCGGGCCCAGGGGCGTAAACGCTTCCCGCGCACGCACGCCAAGTCAAACAGGAGCGGACATGCCAAACGTGGTTGAAACGGTGGGCCTTACTAAAAAATACGGCGACTTTACCGCGCTGGATAATCTGTCCATTGCGCTGGAACGGGGCCAGATTCTTGGGTTCATCGGCCCCAATGGCGCCGGTAAAACCACCACCATTAAAATATTGGTAGGCCTGGCGCGCCCCACCAGCGGAAGCGCCACCATCTCCGGCGCCGATTGCACGCGCGACGCCCGCAAAATAAAACGCCTGGTGGGTTATATGCCCGACACCTTCGGCGGGTACGACAACATGCGGGTGGTGGAATATCTTGATTTTTTTGGCGCCGCCTTTGGAATTCCGCGGCGGCAACGCATGGCCCGTATTGACGCAACCCTGGCCACCACCGGCGCCACGCACATGCGCGATTTGTATGTTGAAAGTCTCAGCCACGGCATGAAACAGCGCGTGGGCATTGCCCGAACCTTGCTGCACGACCCTGCGGTGCTCATCTTTGACGAGCCGGCCAACGGTTTGGACCCCGCCGCGCGCGTGGAGATGCGCCAAATTTTGC
>JAJZCU010000261.1 GCA_021828935.1 Planctomycetota bacterium
CCCTTGGGTGACGTGCCATGAGAGCCGGTGACGGCCACTGCCATGTTCTGGCTTATGGAACCAAATCCCTGGAGGAACGCCACCTGACTGCCAGCCGGCGCGTCGGGGTTGCCGGAGGTAAAGGCGCTTTGGTCGGCCGAAATGCCCGCGCCGCTGTTGAAGGTCCAGCCCGCCCCGCTGGCGCTGTTCAAGGCGCCTCCGCCGGATTCGAACTGGCCGGCGGACAACGCCGGCGATTCAAAGCTTAAGTTGCCGCCGCCCAATTGCACCCCGCTGGGCGCCACCAAAGACGTGGTGGGATTTGTAAACAGCACGGTATTGTCGCCCCCGGCCGTATCCAGCCCCTGAAACGTTACGGTAAAACCCACATTTGTATTAATAAAAAACGGGCGGCTGGTGAATTGCTGCCAACTCACGCCAGACGGCAAAAACGTGCCCACATTTTGCCCGTTCACGAGTATCGCAAAATTTTCATAATTCGTGGTGGCCGGGTAGCCCACCGCCCGCTGCGCCGCCAGCACGCTGATGGTATAATACCCATTCTCATAATTGCCCTGGCTGGTGGGCGAAAACACCTGCGAAATTTGTCCAAAGCCCTGCAAAAACGCGGCCTGGTTGCTCCGCGGCGATGCGTGATTGTCATACGTAAACGCGCTGGCGTTCGCGGCAATGCCCGAACTGCCTTGGAATGACCACGGCGTGCCGGCAGGGGCATACTGCGAACCACCGGTGAGCAGACCTGACAGGGCGAAATTGGAATCGGCAAATTGCGGGGCCGAAACGCCGCCCTGCGTAGCCAACGATACGTTATCAATCAAGACCGTGTTGTCCCCCCCGACTGAATCAACGCCCACGAAACTCAGCGTGTACGTGCCGTCAAACACGGCCTGAAACGGCGCCGTGGTGAATTGCTGATACGTTCTGCCCGACGGGGTGAACGTGCCAACCAGATGGATCTGCCCCACCGGGTCGGTTAAGTAAACTTGGAAATTCTGGTGGTTCGTGCCGCCTAAAATGAAAGTGCTTTGTGCGACAATGCCGGCCGACGCCCGCTGCGCCGCGTCGAAGCTTACTACGATATTCTGAGGATTGATATTGGTGATTGTGAACTGCTGGGTGATCAGTCCCGTGCCTTGGATGTACGCCACCTGCTGGCCCTCAGGCGCGTTGGGATTGCCGGAGGTAAAGGCGCTGCCGTTGGCTGAGATTCCTGACAATCCTTGAAATGTCCATGACGTGCCCGTGGGGTTGTACATGGACGTGCCGGGGGCCAGGCCCGGCGATTCAAACCCCGCATCGGTGGGCTGGGCGGGCGAAGCCGATACGCCCAGATATACGTTGTCCAGCAGCAGCGTGTTGTCGCCCCCGGCGGAATCAACGCCTTGGAAATCAAGGGTGTGGGCGCCGCCAGCGGCCAGGAAAAATGGGTTGGTCGTATAATTTTGATAACCGCCGTTCGGATCAATCGATCCGACAATCCGGCCATCGACCAGCACGGCGACATTTTGCTTATTGGCGATCAGTCGACCGTTGACAAAAGGCGCGCGTTGGGCCGCAAAATAGCTGACGGTGTAGTAGCCGGCGCCGCCGACGTCAAAGGTTTGGCGGATCGATCCCTGGCCCTGAATGAACCCGACCTGGCGCCCCTGCGGCGCGCCGGCGATGGCTGATGTTAAGGAATTCTGCGTGGCGAACGCGGAGCCATTGGCCGCCACGCCCGCGGAGCCGCCGAATTGCCAGCCGACGCCGGAGGCGCCGTCCAATGCCGGACTGGCATAGGCGAAGGCTGCGTTGGCCAGGTTGGGCGTCTCAAACCCGCCATTGACCAAACCGGGAATTCCCGACAAAAGGATTCGTGGCTCAAGGATTTCCAACCCCGCAAAGGCGTCGGCCCGCCGGTTTTCAGCCAATTTCATACGGCGCAAAGCCGGGAGCACCCGGGCCAGAAATGTTGTGGAAATCGACATGGCTGATTCTCCTGCGGCGCCCGGTACGTTCCGACGGCGAAGCAGCCGTTCACGGAACCTGTTGAAATGATTGTACAGCGCCCGAAGCGCTTGGCCAGCGCAATTTTCCGCGGCGCCGGCGGGCTGGGTCGTCCCCTTGGGCGCCGCTATTGATACACGCGGACGTAATCGCATTGCATTTTCCACGGCATGGCGGCCTGGTCTACCTGCCAGGGCTTGTACGGCGTGCCCCGGGCCTTCATTTCCTGGGAATACCAGTTGCCGCCGACGGCCATGTTTATTAAAATATAGAAATGATGGCGCAGGGATGGCGGCACGGTTCCGCGGGCCCAGATTTTTCCGTCAAAGGTCCACACTGCCTGATGCGCGTTCCATTGGAAGCCCCAGGTGTGAAAGCCCTTGCTGATGTCGAAACCAGGCTTGTGGTATCCAAAATGGAACCCAGGCTTTTCGCCTTTTCGGCCGATCATGCCGCCGCTGAATTTTGTCGGGCGATGGCCAAAAAATTCAAAGATGTCCACTTCTGGCGGCCAACGATGAGCCCGGTCGGCGCTGCCGAGGCTCGGGGCATCGCACAGCAACCAGAAGGCCGGCCACGCGCCACGGTCCGCGGGCAATTTAAAGCGACCCACCACGTAGCCGTACTTAAAGGTAAATGCCGGATCTGAGATCAACAGACCCGAGGCAAAATGGCGCTGTGAGCCCATCCAATAATTCTTCCACAATTTTTTCGGAACGGGAAAAGCGGAAATCGTTAAAATGCCTGGATGCTGGAAGGAAAATGGATTGGGCCGCTGGTTGATTGGTATGTTATGCAGCCCGCCGTAGTGCCGGCCCATGTAGTATTCCGCTTCGCCGTTGCCCGTGAGCGTGCGCTGGCTGGAACCCTGCCAGAAGGTGGTGCGCCATTTGCGGCGGTTAATATAAAGCCCGCCCGCGCGATCGCGCACGCCATTGAATTCGTCGTGAAACTTCAACGTTAGCCGCGCGCCCAAAGGCGAAATAATATGCCGCGCAACATGCGTCCCGGCGCCGGTACGACCCGGATGAAAGGATTTTCGCGCCACGGCGGCCGCCAAAACCAGCCCCGCCGCAGCCAGGGCGATGATACTGGATAGCGGCAATAACCAGCGGCTGGGGCGGTGAAACCGGACCATTATTTGCTCCGTGATCTGAATAACAATCAGGCGGCCCAAAGCGGTGAACGCCACCGGCGCCCGATGGCGGGGCTACAGCCGTTTGTGATTGGCTATCAACAGCGCCACGATCATAATAATAATCGGTATCCCAATGCACAAACCGTACAGCCACGCCGTTCGGTTGTGCGGCCGCCAGGCCTTGGGCGAACGCAGCCGCGCGTGGCGGTCTGTGACCATGACATCCTGCGGGTGGTCAAGGTCGTGCTTCATTTCCGCGGCGGTTTGATAGCGGTCATGCGGATCACGCGCCAGGGCATGCAACAAAATTTCTTCCACCTGCGGCGAAAGATTTGGGTTAATTTTGCGCGGGGCGCGCGGGTCTCCGCTGAGCCGGGCATTCATAATGGCATAGGGGTTTTGCCCCTCAAACGGCGTTTTGCCCGTGAGCATTTCATACAACAGGGCCCCCAGACTATAAATGTCCGTCCGCGCGTCGCCGCGCTTGCCCTTCACCTGCTCCGGCGCCATGTAGTCAGGCGTGCCAATGGCGGCCGTAAGCCCGGTGAAGGTGATGCGGCGCATGGAGGCCGCCTTGGCGATGCCGAAATCCATCACGCGCAGGCTGTTGTCGCGGCACACCATGATGTTCTGCGGTTTTAAGTCGCGGTGAATAATCCCATGTTCATGCATATACTCCAATGCCTCGCACAGGCGAGACCCGATGCTTAAGGCATCCGGTTCGGGCATCGGCGCCGCGCGGCGCATGAGGTGGTCCAGCGTCTGGCCCTCCAGCAATTCCATGGCAAAATAGGGCCGGCTCTTCTCTTCCACCGGTATGACGTGCAATATGTACGGGTGATTCAACGCCTTGCCGATGGCCTCTTCGCGCTCAAAACGGAAATGGAATCCGGGGTCGCTTTCAAACTGCATAAACGGCACTTTAAGCGCCACCACCTGATTATTTGTTAAATCCACCGCGCGGTAGATCGTGGCCATGCCGCTGCGGTTGATCGCGTCGACAATACGAAACCGCCGGTCCAGTTCCTGGTCGGGCTGCAGGTCATTGACCGCCGGCGAGGCCCGCTGGTCCTCATCCCGGTAGGTGGCCACGCCGCGATAATAAGAAAGCCGCTCAATTTTATCCACCTGCGTGATCTGCACGGAAAGATTGTCCGTGGCGCCATGCAGTTCGGCCAGTGAAACCAAATGGCGGCACGCCTCCATTGGCGAAAA
>JAJZCU010000262.1 GCA_021828935.1 Planctomycetota bacterium
AGCAACCCGGCGAACCGCCGGAACGTTTCCGAACGCCATTTTTCAAGGTCCGCGCCGGCCCGGTTATAATAACTAAATATCCGCACGCTGCGGCAGTCCAGCACGTCCGCCAGTTCGGCCAGATGCCGCAGGCGGCGCAGGTCGATTTCGGGATCATCGGCGATGTCGATCTTGCCGATGGGCGAGCCAAACATGCCCACTTTTAGATTGGCGGCGGCGAGTTTTTGCCGCAGCGCCTTGGCGTGCTCTATGGGAAGTTCAGATATGTTGATTCCATCCACAGTGCGCAGGTCCAGGAAACGCAGGCCCGCGCGCCCGACGGCGGCGATCTGGCCCTCGGCGGATTCGGCGGCTTCATCGGAAAATGCGCTGAGGGTGATGCTCACAAAAACTCCGAAAAATGCCGGGCCCGGCGTCCCGCAGCGGGTTTATTCGCCGCTGGGGGCGCTCTGGCCCCCGCGCCGGGCAGCCAGCACCTTCACCGTGAAGCCGCCCACAATATCGCGATCGCGGGTATACATCCAGTCTTCCACCTGATCCACCGCCACCTGCACGGCGTCGCCGAATTGTTTCCCGGGCACGTTTATTGGCGTGTTGGCCAGCGCGCCAATGATGCGGTCGGGGTGCAGTTGCCGGACTTCAATCCAAACGAATTCCTGTCCGGCATCGGCGGTGGGCAGCGGCGCTTTCACGGAAAAATTCTGGCCCTGCTTGCGCCGCGCGAAGGCGGCGACAAATTCGCCCCAGCGTTCGCGCGCCTCTTGTTCGGCGGCGCGCATTTCGGCGTCCTGGGGTTGCACATGGATCAGTGGAAGTTGGTATTGTTGTGAAAATATGGCCAGCGGATCGGGGCCGCGCAAGATATCCGCCATGGCCGGCGAGTAAACATTAAATCGCGAATCTTCCGTGGCCAGCACGCCCAGGCAATCGGGACCAAGCATTTCCGCGAAAAGTTTGGCGATGTAAGGGTAGGCCGTTGCGGCGTCCAACGCGGCGCCCATGCGATCAATTGAAATCCAGGCGCCATGGGTGGCCATGACATGCTTTAAGTAGCCCACCGGCAGCCTGGCGGCGGTGGCGGCGGGATTATGGACATAGGGGTGACTGCAGGATACCACGCCCAGTTGAATTTCAGGCATTACCACCGCGAACAGCGTGGTTTGCGGATGGGGCACAGGCAGCACGGCACAGCGGGCATTGGGGCTGTCAAAGAAGGTAAGCTTAAACGCACGGGTAGCCGCAGCGATGACTTGCTGCTGGCTCAGCGGACGCGGCTTGCTAAGTAATGCAACTAAAGAGACCAGCGGCTTTTCTCGCGCAGGCGGCGAGTTGGGCGCCACGTCGGCGGCAGCGGCGGCGCCGGGGCCCGATGTCGGGGCGGCGGCAGGGGTGGGGACAGGGACGACACGGGTTGACGGCGCCTGCGGCGCAGGCGGCGCACCGGGGCCCGAAGGACCGGCGTTTTTGCGAGACGGATCGGTGGTCCACCACCAGAGCACCGTGGCGCTGCCGACGATCACGGCAAATATTGCCAAAAATATGCTGGGTTCCATACATCACGCATGCCTGGACGGTCCGCCGACGGCATTTTGTTTTCGTTGAACGCCGCGGGGCAACGGCCTCGCGCCATTTATGGAGAAAATTACGCCATGGGCCGGGGAATGTCAAAAATATGGCGGCGCAATGGCCCCGAAAAAACGCGATTTGCACGTCAATCTACGCCCCCCCAAGTCCCAAGCCCCACCATGAATGGTGGGGCTGGTGCGCGGTTTATTAACTACATTCCGTCGGCGCCGGGGCCACGCATTGCGTGTTGTAAACTATGCCCGCTCCGGCCAGGGACGGCCGAGGTAGCGCGGACCGGGGCTGGCGCGCGTGAGAATGGTCAGCGCCGCCAATGCCGTGACATATGGCAGCATCTCAAAGAATGGAAAAGGGATGTGCTCCAGCAGCCGCAGCGCGCCGCTGTGCATGGTGGCCCGTTGGGCCTGCAGGGTTTGTTGCAGGGCATCAATGGCGCCGAAGAAAAGGCAGCCGCCGCAGAGGCCGGGGACGCTCCATCGGCCGAAGATCACCAAAGCCAGCACCACAAAGCCCTGGCCGCCGGTCATTTCCGGGGCGTAGGCGTGCGTGCGCATAATACTTAAATAAGCGCCGGCCAGGCCCGCGCAGGCGCCGGCAAAAAGCACGCACAGGGTGCGCCCCAGGCGCACGCGCACGCCGACGGCCTCGCACGCCGCGGGGGCGTCGCCCAGCGCCCGCACAATGAGGCCCGCGCGGGTTTTATGCAGCGCCAGCCACGCGCCAACCGCCAGGGCAAATCCTACGTAAAATAACCCATATTGTTGAAAAACAATGGCCCCGATCCACGGGACGTGATTCAGCCATGGTACGTTCAACCGATTAAACCCTGTGTGCGGCGGCAGACTCAGCGGCAGGTTGGCGTTTTGGCGGACGTTCTGCCAGGCCTGCCAGGCCGTGCCGGCAACGCCGAATGCCAATAAATTCAAGGCCGTGCCGGCGACTATTTGATTGGCGGACTGCCACACCGTGGCCAAGGCAAACACCAGCGCCAAGAGCGTGGCCGCGCCAATGGCTGCCGCCACGCCGACGTATCCGTTGGCCGATGCGCCGGCGGCGGTGTAGGCGGCGATGCAGCCGATTAACATTAATCCTTCAATGCCCACATTAATAACGCCGGCCGTCTCGGCCACAAGTTCCCCCACGCCGGCCACGACCAGCGGAACCGCCGCCGTGGCGGCTTCGCGCAGAACAAAAACGCACTGATTCATCAAGCGCCGGGTGATTGACAACAAACCCTGAAAACAGGGCCGGACCGCGGCCGCACGTCAGGCGGCGCAGTGCGACTCTCGCCAGCGATTTTATGGTAAACCGGGGTTGGCCATCCGGCAAACCGGCGCAGTGCATGGGCGGGCACGGTCGCGCCGCGCGGATGTCGAACGCTGCGACCGGTGCTGGGCGATCCGTGGATAAATTGGTCGTCGTTTACCTGCGGCCGCGGCTGAGCCATCCGGCCTGTTTATATGGCGGCTAACACTTGCGCCTCAAAGCCCCCGTCGTCTTTCCTCCAACGTCGTGTCAGCGCCCGCCGCGCCGACACCCCGACAGCGGCCAACCTGAACGATTTTGGCAGCTTCAGGCCATTTCTAAAATTAAAACGGGCCCGCTCAAAGCTTCTGCCGCCCCGCCGCCTTGCCCACCTAAAACGGTTGCGTTACCCTTGCGGTTCCCCTGCACTTTTAAGTGCTTCTTGGAGCATGTATGGCCGTACCCTCTTCTCCTCTGCCGGTCCTGCGCTTTGCCGGCTTGCTGGCCGCCAGCGAAGAACAGCTTTCCGCCGCCCGCTGGGAATTAACCCAATGGTACGGCGCCGTTGACGCCGCCTCCGCGGTGATTCCCTTTAACTTCACAGATTATTATCAGGATCAGATGGGGCCAAATCTTTTGCGCCAATGGGTCCGCTTCTCCCCCATGTTCGCCCCGGAGCATCTGCCCCGATGCAAGCTTGAAACCAACATGGCCGAAACGCTGCTGGCCCGGCAGTTCAAGGCCCAGGTTCCGCGACCCGTGAATATCGATCCGGGCTATGTCCATCGGTACAAAGTTGTGTTGGCCAGCACCAAAGATCACAGCCATCGCATCTACATGCAAGAGGGAATCTTTGCCGAGGTCACGCTGCATTGGAGCAACAACCGCTGGACCCCCTGGCCGTGGACTTACGCCGATTATCAATCAACCACGGCCCAGCAATTTTTTACCGAGGCGCGCACGGCGTACCTTGAGCAATTGCAGCGCCTGACGGCCGGCCGTTAGCCGTTGATAACATCTTCATGCAACGCATGGTAAGTCCGATATGATCATCGCCGGAGCAGCCCTGTTCGCCCTGGCTTTTTTGTGCAGCCTGCTGATGACGCTGCTGGCCAAAAAGACCGCCGGGCGCATGGGTTTTATGGACCAGCCGGGGCAGCGCAAGGTGCATGCGGCGCCCACGCCGCGCAATGGCGGCATCGGCATTTTCTGGGGAATTGCCCTGCCGATTCTGGCCTCGCTGGCGGCCATTTCCATATTTCATGCGGCCGGTCAGAAGCTTTCCCTGCCGGCGAGCGTGCGCCTGCACCTGCCGGGCCTCGTACATCAGGAGCCGCTGGCCTGGCTGTTGCTGGGCTGCATGCTGGGCATCCATATTTTGGGCCTGGTGGATGACCGCCGCGCCCTGGGACCATGGTCAAAACTTTTTTGGCAATTTTCCATGGCCGCCGCCTTGGTGGCCGGCGGCGAATGCATGGCGCCGGGCGCATTTCGGGTGCTGACGGT
>JAJZCU010000263.1 GCA_021828935.1 Planctomycetota bacterium
CAACTGACGCTTGACGGCCTGATCTTAACGCACGCAAATTCATTATTATGTTTGCGTCAGTCGTCGGGCGCGGTGCGCTGGCAGGTGCCTCAGATTAAGAATCTCGCGCCGCCGGGCACCTGGCCCATGGTGCATACAATCATTGACCAGGACACGGTGATCTTAATGACCACCACTGGGACCACGGCGTATCGCACGGCCACCGGGCAGCGGGCGTGGGCCCAGGGCTTCATGCCGCGGGAAGTGCCGCCGCTGATTTCCGCACAGTTGGCCTCGCCCTATCTGGTGGAACTGGGCATGGGACCGGTGCAAGCCGTGCAACATGCCGTGGCCCTGGAACTGGTGGATCGCCTGGGTCGTCACGGCAAGTTGGACAACGGCTTCTGGACCATGGACCGGCGGCTGATCCGGGCCCCCGGCGAGCCCGAAGGTCCCGCCATTACGGCCTGGGAGGTTATTAACAATGGCATTGCCTTTCAGAAGGATGACGGGCTGTACGTGTACCAATCCGCGAAAAACAGTCATTAAGCGGGGGCGGTTGGTCATCGCTGTGCGTCGTGAAGTGTTCAACGACGGTTTCCGCCGCCATGACCGCCAAAGAGTAAGGGCCCATCGCCGGCCGGTTTTTTGGAGACTTTTGGAATGATCACCCCATTTGCGGGACGCGTGAATTGTTTTACAACGAAACGGATTCTGGCGCCGGATCGGGCGTTGGCCCTGGCGCCGGTGGCGGTCCTGGCGTTTGTTGGCGCGGGCGTGGCACGCGCTCCACAGGCCCAGGCCAGGGCCAAGCGGCGGGACTCCTGGGCCTTTAACCCGCCGGCGGACCGCTTCCGGCGCAACGCCGTGCTGGATTTAAGCGGCATGAACGAGCGCGTGGCGGGGGAACACGGGTTTATTCGCCTCGGAAAAATCAACAAGAAAACCGGCCGCCGCGGGTTCGTCCGCGGCAATGGCAAACCCATACGCTTCTGGGGCGCCACGGTGTACGCCCAGAACAAACCGGGCATGCGGCCGGTGGAACAGGAAGCGAAATTTCTGGCGAAGCGCGGCGTGAACATGGTCCGCTTTCATGAGGAACTGGCGCCCAAAACCGCGGGGTCAAAGATTACCGCGGTGAACATGGTTGCCTTGCACCGGGCGTGGAAACTGGTGGCGGCCATGAAGCGGCAGGGCATCTACACCACGATCACCCCGTACTGGGCAATGCCTCTACACATGCAGAAGTCATGGCATGTTCCGGGAAATCCAACCAGCGCCGCCGCGCTGCTGTTTTGGGATCCCACCATGCAGCGCGGGTACAAGGCGTGGCTGAAAGCCCTGCTCACGCGGCCCAATCCATACACGCATATTCCCCTGGGAAAAGACAAATCCGTCGCCATGATTTTGCTGCAAAATGAGGACAGCATGTTGTTCTGGACCATGCAGGCCATCATCGCAATTCCCTCTTCCAACCATGCGCAGCGGGTGGAACTGGAAAAACTTTACGCCAAATGGCTTGTGAAAAAATATGGATCCCTGCCCGCGGCGCTGCGCGCCTGGGGCGGCGTAAAGGCCCCCGGCGACGACTTTTCCCATGGCATCGCGGGCATGTTTATCAGTTGGTTCTGGACCCAGCATGAAACCGGCGGCATGCACCGGTGCCTGGCGGACCAACTGCACTTCTTCGCCCACACCATGTACAAATTCAACCTGGACATGCGCCACTACATCCGCAGCCTGGGCGCCAAACAATTAATTGTCGACGGCAACTGGATCACCATTGATCCCGTGCATCTTTTTGACGTGGAGCGTTACACGTACACCGCCGGCAACGTGATCTCCGTGGACCGTTACGTCACCGGCGCCCACATCGGCCCTGACCAGGGATGGGCCATCCTGCCCGGTGATAAATACAGCAATATGTCCTGTCTTTTGCATCCCCGGCAACTGCCGCTGAACATGAAACAGGTCTGGGGATTTCCCAACATGATTATGGAAAGCCAATGGGTGGCGCCCAATAAATACCAGGCGGAAGGCCCATTTCTCACCGCCGCATACGGTTCGCTTACGGGAGTCGGGCCGCTTTTGTGGTATTCCACCGGCGCTCCGGCCTGGCAGCAGCCGTTTGGCAGTGAAAGCTGGCATCCACCCATGGCTATATGGCAGATTTCCACGCCCGAGCAACTCGGACAGTTTCCAGCCGCCGCGCTGATGTACCGTCGGCATTACATCAAGCGCGGAAAGCCGGCGGTGGTGGAACGTGAAAGTCTGTCCAGCCTGTGGAATGAACGCACGCCGATCATTGCGGAAAATCCGGGGTATGATCCCAACCGTGAAAATACGGGATTCGCGCCGCGGTCGAACATTCGCCATGGCGTGAACCCGCTGGCTTTTTTGGTCGGGCCCGTGGAAGCCAAATACAACGCCGACAGCGCCCGCAGTTATGTGGCGCCGCTGAAACAATTTATCCCCTCAGGCCATCACCAGATCATCAGCGATACCAGGCAAATTCAATTAAATTACCGCAAGGGCATCTGCACGCTCAACGCGCCCAAGGCCCAGGGCGTGTGTGGTTTTCTGCGCGGCGCGGGAAAGCACGGCGTGTTTCACTTAGGCGCCGTGACCATCCGCAGCCGCAACAAATATGCCGCCGTATTGGTGGTGGCGATGGACAACCGCCCACTGACGCAGAGCCATGAAGTGCTCGTGCAGGTTGGCACAACCATGCGGCCAAGCGGGTGGCAATCGAAGCCGGCTACTTTTACGGTTGGCAAGAAGACCGTGCGAGGACATAGCGTGGTCAGCACCGGTTCAAACCCCTGGCGCATCAGAGACACGCATGTCACGATCACGCTTCGCGACAAAAACGTGGCGCACGCGGAAATGCTCAATGTCAACGGCTACTTTCACCGGGCTCTGCGCGCCAAATGGAAGGCCGGGAAGGTGACGTTACGCCTGCCCCGGAACGCCATGTACGTGGTGCTGAAGAAATAGACGGATTGGCGAAAACGCGCCATTATCTCGTGGACGTTTTCCCTGCTGTTGGTCATTTTTCGCGGAAGTTTGGCTTGCATGGGTATTTCATTTGCATGAAACCACGGCGGAACGTTGTTCGTGGCGGAACATCAGACGCAAATGCAGGAGACATGCATGCAATTGGCCCCAGATTCCCTTGATATTCCACCGGCGTCGCAGGGGAAGGCCGGTTTGGGCACTGCACTGATCACCGGCGCGTCCAGCGGCATCGGGTACGAGTTGGCCAATATCTTTGCGGAACGTGGACATCCTGTCGTTTTGGTGGCACGAAGCGGCGGCAAACTTCGCGACTTGGCAAACCAGTTGACGGACCGTTGCGGCGTTGCGGCGCTGGCGATCGCCACCGATTTGGAAGTGCCCAAATCGGCCAAGGAACTTTTCGTGGAGCTGCGGCAGCGTAATGTGCAGGTGGACATTTTGGTGAACTGCGCCGGCTTCGCAGTGCAGGGACCGGTGGCGGAAAATGACGCGGCCCAACTGTTGGGCATGTTGCAGTTGAACATTGTCGCCGTGACACTGCTCACGCGACTGATCCTGCCTTCCATGTTGGAACGGGGGTATGGGCGAATCTTGAATGTGTCGTCGGTGGCGGCGTACATGCCCGGCCCGCTGATGGCCGCCTATTTTGCCAGCAAGGCCTACGTGCTTTCATTTTCCGAGGCGTTGGCCAATGAACTGGCGGACGCCGGCGTGAGCGTGACCACCTTGTGCCCCGGCCCCACGCGCACCGGTTTTGAAAAGCGGGCCGGTTTGTCTGACAGCAAGGCCTTTCGCGGCAGAATTATGGATGCCGCCGCCGTGGCCCACGCCGCGTACGATGCCGTGATGGCCGGCAAATCGGTGGTGGTGCCGGGGTGGAAGACCCGTTTGCAACTCATGCCGGCGCTGCTCATGCCGCGGTCCGTGCTGGCCCATTTCGCCCGGCAATACAACGATGCCGCGCCCAAAGCGTCGGCGTTGCCAGCATCGCGGTGAACCGCTGGGCTCCCCGCCCCAGAACAAACCATTGCCACCAGGACTTTTTGTTCCGGTTATTCTTCCTTCCCCGCAGTTGATCGGTCGGTCAGGCCATGCTGCCTTTGTTGGTAAATAAGACCCATCAGGGCCACGGCAAACACCAGCAGCGGCATGAGCACCGGGCGCTGGTTGAGGCTGTGAAACACCAACCCGCGCCACGGCGTGTATTTAATAAGCAACGCCGCCACGCCCATCACCAGCATGATGGCCCCTTGAATGCTGCAAAATACGATCACGCTGGCCTTGAACAGAATGAAGCACCCCCGCG
>JAJZCU010000264.1 GCA_021828935.1 Planctomycetota bacterium
CCGACAAGGCCCTGAAATTTGATATTCAAGAGAGCAAAAAGCTCGGCTTTAACATGTGCCGCAAGCACCAGGTGGTGGAACCCGCCCGCTGGTATTACTGGTGCGACAAGCTGGGATATTTGGTTTGGCAGGACATGCCCGCGGCATTTTATCCTAAAAAAGGACCGTCGCCGGCCGCGGAAAAACAGTACCGGTACGAGCTGCGGCGGATGATTCGGCAACATTACAATTATCCGTGCATTATCGGCTGGACTCCCTTTAATGAGAGCTGGGGCGAATATGACGTGCATAAAATCGTCTCAATTATTCACCACATTGATCCCTCACGCCTCATTGACAACGCCAGCGGCTGGAACGACAAGGGCCTGGGCAATATCCGCGACACCCACCATTACCCCACGCCGTGGTGCCGCCGACCGGGCAAAAACCGAGCCAGCATAGACGGCGAGTTTGGCGGGCTGGGCCTCGCCGTGCCGGGGCACATGTGGACGCACAAGGTATTTGAGTACCAGGGATTCAAGACTCCGCAGGCCGAACTGGCGCGATTCACCCAACTGTGGCGCGAGGTTTGGGGCATGGAAAAGACGCCGGGCGTTATTACGAAAGTGCCCGGCGCTAAAAAGACGCCCTGGTGGGCGAAGGGTCGCGGCATGTCCGGCGCCGTGTATACCCAAACCACGGATTGCGAAGATGAAATCAATGGCCTGATGACCTACGACCGCAAGGTGATCAAAATGCCGGCGAAGGCGGTAAACCGGGCGGTGCGAGGAAAATTCAAACACTAATGCGCAGGCCCGCGGCGCCAGCGGGCCCGCGGGCCACCGGTGTGATGGCTTTGGCGCGGGGCCCCGGGGCTTTTCCGGCGCCAGTGGCTTGCCCGCGCCCCTGCCAGCCACTACTCTTTCACCATGGAAACGATTGCACTACCCCCACTTCCGGCACGTAAAGCAGACAGCCACAAGGGCGATTACGGCAAGGTGCTTGTCATCGCCGGCAGCGCCAACATGATTGGCGCGCCGGCCATCGTGGCCATGGCCGCCCTGCGCACAGGCAGTGGCCTTTGCCGCATCGCCACGCCCAAGGAAATTTTGCCGCAGGTGCTGACCATCTGCCCATTCGCCACCGGGTTTCCCTGGTCGCTACGGGAGGTCAAGGCGGTGGTGGAGTTTGCCGAGGAGCACGACGCCGTGGCCATGGGGCCGGGGCTGGGCGAATCTCCCGCTGTTAAAAAACTGCTGCTGGAACTGCTGCAACACCACGCCGGACCAATGGTTTTGGACGCCGATGCGCTCAACACGCTGGCCACGCTGCAGGAAAGCGAATGGCCCAAACGCCGCAACTGGGGCAACGTCGTGTTGACCCCGCATATGGGCGAATTCATGCGCCTCATGGGGGCGGTGATGAAACGCGGCGGGCAGGCTGGGTTGACCCGCGCCGACGGCAATGCCGGCCAGGGCGTTACCAGTTTATCCGATGCAAAGCCAATTTCGCGGCCGGCCGCCGATGCTGATGAAGCGCCGTCCACCGCCGACGGGGTCGCACTGGATTTAAAGGCAGCCGAAAAAGGGGAGGCGGAGCCAAAAGACGGCGCCGCAGATTCGCCCAAGGCCGCCGCCGGGCCGGATCATTCCGCGCTGGCGGAATTGCTTAGCCGCGGCACCGGAACTGTGGTCGTATTGAAAGGCCACCACACCATTGTCACCGACGCCGCGAGATTTTATACCAACAATACCGGCAACCCCGGCATGGCCACCGCCGGCAGCGGAGATGTGCTAGCTGGGGTCATCGCGTCATTGCTGGGGCAACGTTTTTCCGCGCTGGAGGCTGCGGCTCTGGGCGTGCATTTGCACGGAATGGCCGGAGACATCGCGGCCCGGGAAATCGGCCCGGCGGGCCTGCTTGCGCTGGATATTGCCAATGCCATGCCCAAGGCCATGCGGGAATATCAACGATCAACGATCAATGACCAATGATCAATGGGGGACGGCCGACCTTGATGATCGATGATCAATTGGGGGCGATAAATGCGCGCCGGCCAGCGGCGGTGCGTCAAGGCCGCTTGCGGGCCATCGCCGTTGGCTTACAGATATACCGCCCGTCGTATCGCCTCCGCCACGCGCGCGGCGCTGGGCACCACTTCGTTCATCAACGGCTTGCTGTATGGCATGGGCACATCAAGCGCGGCCACGCGGTACACATGGTTGTCCATGTCATCAAAGCAACGTTCCTGCACCTGCGCCGCAATTTCCGCGCCCACGCTGCAGGTGGGATACCCCTCTTCCACCGTGACGCAATAACCTGTTTTCTTAACAGACTTTACAATGCTTTCAATATCCAGCGGCCGCAGCGTGCGCGGGTCCACCACCTCAACTTCAATGCCGTTTTCCTTGTGCAGCATTTCCGCGGCTTCCAACGCTGTCAGCGCCGCCCGCCCCCACGCCACCACCGTGCAATCCTGCCCCACGCGCTTAATATCCGCCACGCCGAAAGGAATAACATAATCTTCCTCCGGCACTTCGCCGCGATTTCCGTACATGCTTTCGTTTTCCAGAAAGATCACCGGGTCATTGTCGCGGATGGCGTTTTTTAACAACCCCTTGGCCTCATACGGCGTGGACGGTATGACCACCTTGAGCCCCGGCACATGCGTGTACAGCGCGTCGACGGTCCACGAGTGCGTGGCGGCAAGCTGCTGGCCGGGCCCGGAAATCCCCCGGAAGACAATGGGCATGGAGAACTGCCCGCCGGACATGTAGCTCATCTTCGGGGCGTTGTTGACCACCTGGTCAAACGCCACCAGGGAAAACGAGAATGTCATGAATTCCACGATTGGCCGCATACCCACCATGGCGGCGCCCAGGCCCAGGCCGGCAAAGCCCGCCTCTGAAATGGGCGCATCCACCACGCGCATGGGGCCGAATTTTGCCAACATGCCTTGTGACACTTTGTAGGCGCCATCGTATTCGGCGACTTCTTCGCCGATGAGAAACACATCGGGGTCGCGTTGCATTTCCTCGGACATGGCCTGGTTCAAGGCTTCGCGCATTTGGATTACGGGCATTAAAAACTCCTATAACAAAATCAGACAATATTATGGGGCGCCTTGGGCAGTGCATCTATCAATGCGCTGGCATGGCGATAAAGGTATTTCCACAAACTTCCGAAGCGCTCAACCTCCGATTTCACGAACACGCCCCGCATTGCCGGACATGTCCATTGGTCCTGAGATGTCTGGAAAGGATATTCGGTATTGCGTCGATGCAAGGCCCCTCCGGCGGGGCGGCGGGGCGCCAGGCCTGACAGCGCAATGATCTCCGCGCGATGATGTGGGCTAAATAGCGATGCCAGATGCATCTGCGCGTCGTGAAGCACCCGCAGCCGCGGCAGTTTCGCGATCATCTCTATCAATTTTTCCACACCATGGTTGTATCCAATACTATGCACGGCCAATCCGTGCGGGCGCAAGGCTGTGGCGACGGCCTTCACCAACTTCTCCACAGCCTGTTGATATTTCGCCACGATATGGCAATAAAAATTCACATCGCCCAAATCAACCAATGCCTCAGCGCACATGGCGTCGGAATAGGCTTGGTGAAACCAAACCTTCGCGTCAGGAAAGCCCACAGATCATACCCCACAATTCGGCTTGCGCAGGATCCGAATACAACACCTTGGCGGAGCCGCTTTCGTTCGCCTGCCGCAGTTCCTGTATGACCGACCATCCTTCCTCAACGGCCGCATGAAGCTCAGGCAGATTGGTCAAAAGCATATGAAGCGCCCGCCCGGGCGCAAGTGGAAAACCGGACGAGGTGTACGTGATTTCAAAAATCTTCTTTTCCTCGTCGCATCGATTGGCGCCAAAATTTTCGAAGACTTCAAATAAGAATACGTCCCCCGCATCACGGGCCGGAGCGTAGTACACCGCCAGAAGCAGTTTCTGGTCGTCCTCTGAAATGTGCTGGTTGATTAATTTGCGCAACGCGTCTTCGGAAGCGGGAAAAGCCGGCGCGTCCGCGGCATTATCAAGTAAAGTAGTCGCTGCATCCATATCACTTTCCAACGATCATATCCCACAAAGCAGGATGATCAGCATCCCGATACAGCACCTTTGCGGCGCCACGAGCGTGCGCAAGGCGAAGTTCTTCAATGGCGGGCCAGTTCTCATTAATTGCCTGCCGAAGTTCGGGAACATGCGTGAACAGCATGTGCAACGCATGCTGCGGGTTCAAGTCGAAACCCGCCGGACGGCCGTGGGTAACCTCAAATATTTTTCTGTCGTCGTCAATCTCGCCGCTGCCA
>JAJZCU010000265.1 GCA_021828935.1 Planctomycetota bacterium
GCAGCCGCACTGAACTTACGCATGATTCGTTTCGTGAATATGTGCATGAACAATTACAAATGTTTTGCCCGGAGTTTTTAGAGGCCGGCGATTGGGAACGCCTTGCCCCCCGCCTGTTTTATGTTTCGGGGCAATTTGACGACCCGGCCTGCTTTGCGGCCCTGGCCGAACTTACCGGCCGCCTGAACGCGCAGTTTCAAACCGCCGGCAACATTCTTTATTACATGGCGGTGGCGCCCACCGTGGTGCGCGAAGTGGTGCGACAGTTGTCCGAACAGGGACTTACGGGGCAGAAGAACGGGGCGTGGCGCAGAGTCATCGTTGAAAAGCCGTTTGGCCGCGATCTTGCCAGCGCCCGCGAATTAAATTCCCAACTGCTGGCGTACCTTGATGAAAGCCAGATTTACCGCATTGATCATTACCTTGGCAAGGAAACAGTCCAGAATATCCTTGTGCTGCGCCTGGGCAACGGCATTTTGGAACCCATCTGGAACCGCCGCTACATCGACCATATACAAATAACCGTGGCGGAATCGATCGGCATCGAAAGCCGCGGGGATTATTATGAACAAGCCGGCGCCCTGCGCGATGTGGTGCAGAACCACATGCTCATGCTGCTGGCCATGATCTGCATGGAACCGCCGAATTCGCTGGATGCCCGCGTGCTGGCCAACGAACGCGTGAAGCTGCTGGAAGCGGTGGTTCCGCTGACCGGCGAGACGGCGCTGGCCCGCACCGTCCGCGGACAATACGGGCGGGGCGCGGTCGACGGAGTTACTGCGCGGGCCTACCGCGAAGAGAAGAATGTTTCACCTGCATCCACGGTGGAAACTTTCGCCGCTCTGGAACTGTACATTGAAAACTGGCGCTGGGCCGGAATACCGTTTTTTCTGCGTTCCGGCAAACGCATGCCCACGCGCTCCACGGACATTGTGATTCAATTCAAGCAGGCGCCGCTGCGGCTGTTCGGCGAACAACTTTGTGAGCATATCGGACCGTCCAAATTGATTTTGCACATTCAGCCCACCGAAGGCATCACCATGGAAATGAGCGCCAAGGTGCCGGGGCCGCAACTGCGCACGCGGCCCATTGAACTCAATTTTGATTACCAACAAATGGGCAAGTCGCCGCCGGTGACAGGGTATGAAACGCTTATCTATGACGCCATGATCGGCGATGCGAGTTTATTCCACCGGGCCGACGCGGTGGAAGCCGCATGGAAAATTGCCACGCCCATATTGGAAGCGTGGGACCAAACGCCCCCGGCGGATTTTCCCAATTATGAGGCCGGCACATGGGGCCCCGAAGCGGCGGACCTGCTCATGGAGGCCGAGCACCGCGTGTGGTGGAACGCCCCCCTGCCGGCAGGCCATGCCCAGCTTGCAGAGGGCGCCAACGGACAAACGGTCGTCACCGGCAGCGCTGTTGGCACAGTTGAGAACCGCTAAGGGGCAGTCCTAAACCCGCGGTATAATGATGCGAAGCCTTCAAAGGAACCCCATGCCCGCCGCATCTGCAAACGACTCTATTATGCCAACGCTGCGATGCGTGCGGCGGCGGCGGCAATTCGTGCAGACGTGGGAATACGTCGCGGCCGGTATCGGCGCGGGAAGCGTTGCGGCCAGCGCCGCATTATTAAGTTGGCTGTGGGCACAAGCGGCCAGCAGCGCCGCATGGCTGCCTGTGATGGCGTTGCTGCTGGCGGGCTCGCTTTTTTTGCCGGCCGCGCCGTCGCGCTTCTCAAGGTTTTTTTCCAATCGGCTGCGACTGTCGCGTTATTTTCGCATGTTTCCGTATGATAAAAATCTGCCCAGGGCCGTCGGCGTCTTCTGGGCCGGCACTGCGCTTGCCACCGCCGCACTGCTTGCCACGGGGCGCCTGGACACCGTTCCAGCATGGTCCGTGTTGTTAATTTGCGAAGCTGGGGGCATGGTCGCCGCGGTACTGTCCGCCCCGCCCGTATCACTGTTTGACGCAGCAGTGATGACCGATCAACAAGCCGGCACGCACGAGTTGCTGGCCACGGCTCTGGAGCTCCAAGCCAGCGGCGCCGGCGCTTCGCCCGCCGCCCGGCGCGCGGTGTTGGATGGGGCACGGGCCGCTTGCCAACAAATTAAGCCGTCCAAACTTTCGTACCATCGGATGACAGGGCGCTGGTACATCCCCGCGCTGGCCGGCGCCGCGTCTGTTTTGTTAATTTTTTGGCATGTGAACGCCAGCGAGTTGCATTGGCCACAGCACGTTGACTGGAGGCCCCGAAGCGCGGTGAAATCCGCATCAACTAACAAAGGGGGCCGGCGCCAGATCATCCGGCGTGGGCCGGCGGCGCCGACGCGGCGACACGTCGTGCCCCATGCGCCGCACCGCCGAACTCATGAGCCTGGCTCTGCCAGACATCCGCTCGGAAAGACCTCGACGGCAGAGCATCCACCATCCAAGCGTGCGGGAGCATCGCAGCGCCCGCGCACTGTGGCCGCTGCCGCGTTGGCGTTGCTTGATAATGCTGTGGCCACGCCGGCCGCCCCGAGCCCCGGCGCCAAGCCCGCGGCGCCAAAAGTACCGCGTGCCGGCGGCGCAGGACACGGCGCAGCCGGATCACAAAACGGTGGCAATTTTCACGCGGACTTGAAAAAATCGCTGGCAGCCCTCACGCTACCGCAGCGCCGCAAGCTGCTCAAAAAGCTTACCAAGCTGCTCCATGGTACTACCGGATTTCATGCATTGATGCTGGCTGCGCAACACGCTAAACGCACGGCGGCGCTGGCAGCCGCCATGGAACATCTGCACGCCGCCCTGCGCCGCGCTGCCGCCGCGCCACGCCCTAACTTAACAAAGTATAAAAGCCCCGGCAATCACGCTCGCGCCGGCGTAGCCGTTCCGACCGGGCGCTCCGGCAACGCAGTAGGCAGCGGCAGGGCGCAACGTTCGGGGCGAAGTTCACATTCAGGATTAACCACAAAGGCGTCCCTGCTGCCAATGGAAGTCTTTTCGAATATTCGTACCCGCAAACAACGCCCTCGGCGAGTCGAGCACCAGCGAAGGCCGTCACAGCCCAACAATCTGGGCACTGGAGGCAACCCACGCGGCGCCGGCATAAAATCATACCCGGCCACGGCGGCCCCCATACCGCCCCGCTACCGCACGGCCGTCCGCCGCTATTTTCAAATAGGCCACTGACCCGGTTACGGAACGCCACTTTAACGTCCCCCTCCCATGATTCGCCCCAGCAGCGCCAAGCCAAGCGCCAAAAGACCACACAGGCGTTCCTCCCCGTCGTCTCAGCGCTCTTTGCGCCTCAGCGTTTTTTTTGTAACCTCCGGCAGTCCGCGCTGCCGGCGGGATAAATTCCTGTCATTCCCCACATTTCCTGGGCTCTCCCCCGCAAACGTTGTCTTTGCTGTCTGTTATAGGCACGGAATTTAGAAAATAGATCATGGAGTTCGCCCGAACGCGACTCTAATTATTCAACCGCGGTTCTCCCGTCATCACCGCCGAATTGCCATGCGGCTCCGATATCATGGGCCGCTGATGGCCCAGAGGGCGCCCCCCGATTGCGCGGATGGGGGACGGATAGATGGCAGAACATTGGCCAACGGAACCATGAACAACGGGCCACTGGCCCAAAATTATTCCCGCCTCGTCGTATCCGCGTTCATCCGCGTCATCCGCGGTTCCTCTGGTCGCCACCGCCAAATTGCACTGCGGCTCCAATGGATTGGCGTAGCTGGGATAAACTAATGTTGATTCTTGCGAGAGATCGTCTTGCAAAATCTGGGCAACGACAGGTCAGGATAAATCCCGTTATCCGCGGTTTTGGGATCGCCCGCCCTGCACGCCGGGACGACCGGTTGAACGCCAAGATTATTCGAACATTTTAATCTGATGCCGTTCCAATCCGAATTTGCTTAGCGCCATGTCCACGGGAATGGGATATGCCCCGGACCAGCACGCAGTACAGTACTGGTCTTTGGATTTGCTGAAGCAATTCAACATGCCTTCCAAAGAAATGTACGCCAGTGAATCGACTTCAATAAAGTCGCGGATTTGGTCCACCGTGCGGCCGTTGGCAATCAATTCGGCCGGGGTGGGGAAATCAATGCCAAAAAAACAAGGATGGCGGATCGGCGGACAACTCACTCGCATGTGAATTTCCTTGGCGCCGGCCCGACGCAACGCCAGAATCTTTCCCCGCGTGGTGGTCCCGCGCACAATGGAATCCTCCACCACCACCAGCCGCTTGCCCTTTACCACCTCTGGAATAACAATTAATTTCATCTGCAGGGCGCGTTTAG
>JAJZCU010000266.1 GCA_021828935.1 Planctomycetota bacterium
AATTGCCGCGTGTTGATTATTAAAATGTTATGATGAATAGAAAGATTGTTAATTACCAATTAAGTAGCCTAGTAAACTATTAACTACAGAGTAGTATTCCTGTTCATGGAAACATCAAATGTTGAAATAAATGGCTACAATTCTGCATTATAAGAAATTAAGGCGAAAACGAAAAACGGCAGACCGCCCGCCGTTGGCGTTTTTTCAAGGGAGAATGCGGCGGATTGAAAATGGGGGCGGTTTTTGCCCCGGATTGCGGCCGCGGGCTGTGAAGTCCGTTGAAATTCATTGTTTTTCTTACATGAGGAACCACCCATGACCACACAACAAACCCCACCCCCTGCCGCCCACATTGAGGCGGCAACACGCCTGGCTGAAGCATTGCTCGACGATTTACCGCCGGCGGCAATCGCCCAGCGGGCGGCAAGCGGTATTGTGTTGGCACGGCATCAACGTATGACCGCGGATGACCTGGTGCGGGCATTGCGTGCCGTCATAGTCATGGCGGCCCTGGCCGAACCGCCGGCGGCGCCGAAGGCCACGCCGCCGATGTTCAACAGCAACAGCGGGGCGGATAGGCCGTTGGTCATGCCGTTTGGCAAATACAAAGACATGCCCATGGCCGACGTGCCGGCGGAATATCTGGAATGGTTGTTGTCGCAAGAAAACCTAAAGCCGAGTTTGGCCCGTTACTTCCAGAAGGAATTGGACCGCCGTGGCGTTGCCGGCCTGAAGGGCGGCTTGTGATGCGGCCCGTTTGCCAATTTCGCGAAACAAACGCGCGTCTGGGGAATGCGGTTACGCGCGCCTGTGGGCTTAATCTTTCGACACCCATACGGCGCCTGGGGCTGATTTTCGGCCCAAACCACGAAAAACGGCTTGCAGAAACGCCCATTAGAGCGTCGTTTGGACCCTGATTTGGCCCTGTATTCCCACGAAAAGGCTCACAGAAACTCCCCTTAGAGCATCGTTTGGACCCTGATTTGGCCCACATACCGTTCACAAACTGGCCCCTGGCGCCGGCCCCCTGAACAAAATCGACGCGACTAAACGGTAGAGCGACCGCACGGTGCGGCGCCAGATAAAGGGACCGTATGAACACCCGAACACTGCAAACGATTTATCTACCGGCCAATGAATGCCCGGCCTGTACCAGTACGGACGTTCGCGTCTACCGCACGCGGCCCAAGCCCTTCACCGGCCGTTCACGCGGATACGAATGCCGGACGTGCGGGCATCGTTACCTTGTGGAATTTATTACTACCAACCCTTCGGAGAAATCAAATGGCCCTGCTTGATGTTTTGCATGCCGACGCGAAACGGCAACACAATGAAAAAAACATGGAGTTTTACCAATTCGCCCTGAAGCTTGCCGAAACCCCGGCAAAGGACACGTTGGATTTGGCCGACGCCAAAACGTTGGCCGCATTTGGCGAGCCGCTGGGTATGTCTGAGGCTCAGTTGGAGGGCGCCGTGCATGCCGTTCGTAGGCACTCTGAAAAAATGGCGCAACGGGCGAAGCTGGAGGCGATGAAGCCCGAAGAAGCGGAATTGGCTGAGGCCCTTCGGATTCTGTGGGAGGAACACAACGCCTGGGTTCGAGAATGGCGGACGCGGGCTGTTCCTGTGGAGCAAAAGCTGAATACTGTGAGAGCCGCCGTGGAAAGAATTGGCGGATTGAAAGACGAAATCGAGCGGTTCAAATATGAGCATCAAGAGTATTTCGGCATTGTGCCGCCGCCTAAGCCGCCGCTGACGCCGCTGGAAATACGGCACCAAAACCTGACCCACAACTGTGGACCAGATTCCACCATGCTTTGGTCTAACATCCGCGACGCCCAAGACAAAGAGGCCAAGTGGCGGGAATACGACCCCAACCCCGCAGACTCACAAGCCGTGGCCGCCGCAAAGGCCAACATGCTGGCCGCCGGGCTAATGAGCACGCTGGCCCACCGCGACGAGGCCGGCAAGCCCCATGCCTGTGATGAATTAACCCTGGCCGCCGTGCGGCGGTTTGCGGAACGGAAGTCTGCCCAGATTATTACGGCCCGCAAGGAAAAGACCGACGGGCAATTCTCCCACTTCCTGCATACCGCGGAAATGTCCTACGCCGTGAGCCGGGCCCTGTGGGAGATCCACAAACAGAAAATCATGGAGTTGGACCCTGTGGTAGTCCATGCGTGCATGGTCTGTCAAACCAACCATGCCGGAGGCCCGCTGTGAGCAAGGGAGCATCCACCAACTTCCTGGCCGACATGGCCATACACGAGGCGGCCCACATGCTTGTGGCCATGCGGCTCAAGCAACCCGTTCAGTTTGCGGTGGCCAAAAGAAACCACGGCTGGGCTTGGTGCGGTGGTACGGCGCCCTGGGCAAAGTTGGTTATCCTGGCCGCCGGAGAAGTGGGGGCTCGCGTTGTAAGCCCGGCTGAATTGACGGCCAAGCCGGAACGGAAGTCTGCCGGCCAGACGCCGTTGCCGGAAGTGCCGTATGCCCCGCCGCCGGAGCACCGTGCGTTGATGAAGGGGGAGCGGCGCCAAAAGGGCGCATCGGACGCCCAGCAAGCACGGGCGATTGTGGATACGCGGAACGCATGCCGCCGCTACCGAAGGGAGCTTGCCGCGGAGGGATACACGCCAGAGAAAATTCAGGATTATGTCTTCCAGCGGTACTACAAACGTGCTACCCAGCGAGCCTATGCCCTGCTGGCGCCGAACCATCGGAAGCTTGAGGCCCTGAGTAATGTGCTGGTTCGCCACGGCGTGTTGACCCTGGCCACCGCCCAAGAGGTCATCCGCCGCACCAACCACGGCGATCCATGTAGAAGTCCTGTTTAGCCCGGCCCGCTGCCGCTGTCTGTTTTACGCTTTGGCAGACAGTGGCGCGGCCGGGCGCCTACAGGAATTGGTCCTACGGCATCCTACCTAACTCATTGCACACATCCCTAACTTGTTGATTGATTATCTGGGCGATTTGAGCGGGCGACGTAAGACCAACAATCCGCGGCGCCACGCTGGGCGGTATCGACATGAGGGCTTCTTTGGCCTGGACAATGCGGCGGTTCCATTCCTCTTGGACTTCGGTCCCGGACACCAAATCACCCTTCTCCCTGGCGACCATCATTTCATACCGTTCCGCCAATGCCAATTCCTTGCGGAGTTTGGCGGCCGCCATGGCGTCATCCGCCGGCTGTGCGGGCGCCGCCTTCTTGCGACCGCCGCGTTTGGCGACGTTGCCCCGAATCCACGCCTGGCACTCTTCCGCACTGAAGGCCGCCGGCCCGGCCGGCCCACCCTGGGTGTGCGGCATACCCTTGCCGACGTAAACGCGGATCGTCCGAACGGACAAATCCAGAATGTCGCATAACTCGGCGATGGATAACGTGCGGGTTTCGGCTACGGTTGGAATTTTGTCGGCCATTTTCGAGCTCCGATGGTGTGCAGAATTACCTATGCACTCAATCGCGTGAATCTGCACACCTTGGACCCTGGAAAACCCAACAAACATGCTGTTTTTTGGCCCGGTCGTGGCGATGTGCAGAATCAAAAATGAAATTCGCGAAACCCAGATTTCATTCAAAAAGCGCCGGTCCCCCCACCGCGACGAGGAAAACCTCTGGAAGTACCTTGACGTTTTGACGTATGTCACTTTGACCATCCGCAACGCCGGCGGCAACGGTGGCGATTGAGCGACCGTTGGCGCCGCTTAGGTGTCACCTTGGTGTTGCTTAGGCGCCTTATGACCACCCCCCCGCGGGCAAGGTCAAGCATGTCAAGCATGTCAAGCATTGTGTCGCCATGATGTCTGGAACAATGCGACTGCGGATACGTGGAACGGCGTGTCGCACAAAAATGGCCGCGTTGTCGCCTAAAATCATCTAAAAACCTTGCAAAAGCACAGTTTTGAAAAACTCAAATACTTTAACAATTTGAACAAATTTGTGCGTCATGTCGTACAAACCGCACAAAAACGCTAATAAATCTGATGTTCTTTCATGGCGTCAAATAGTGCGACAACACACGCCAAAATGCGTTTGTCGTACTAATTTCTCACAAACCCCAATATCCATGCGGGTTTGGTGATGCTAAAAATTTGTGCGACAGCAAAAACCACCTGTGCGGGGGTATGTGTATCTTTTTCGCGTGCCGACGCCGCGGGTTGGATTTGTACGACGACAGTATGACCCTCTGAGTATTATGCAAAATTTAGTATAATTCATAGTAACGCATATGAATGCACGGCAAGATGACAATTTGCATTGTAAGACGCAACGGCGTAT